>JAJZZR010000123.1 GCA_021797465.1 Pseudomonadota bacterium
CGATCTCGTGGTGACCGGCGCAACCGCCGAGATGCTGATGGCGCGCGAGGAGACCTTCGGACCGGTCGCGCCGCTGTTTCGCTTCGCCACCGAGGCCGAGGCGATCGAAATGGCCAACGATACCGAGTTCGGGCTGGCCGCCTATTTCTACACGCGCGATCTGGCGCGCAGCTGGCGCGTAGCCGAGGCGCTCGAGTACGGCATCGTGGGGGTGAACACCGGGCTGATCTCGACCGCGGTCGCGCCCTTCGGCGGGGTCAAGGAGTCCGGCATCGGCCGGGAAGGCTCGCGCCACGGCATCCTGGAGTACACGGAGATGAAGTATCTGTGCGTCGGGGTGTAGCCGGCGTGCCGCGCTCAATGCGCCTCGTCCCAGTTGGCGCCGGTGCCGATCTCTACCCGCAGCGGAACGTGCAGCGCCGCGGCCTCCGTCATGCGCGAGCGGACCATCTCCGTGACGGCCGTGACATGCTCTTGTGCGACCTCGAGCACCAACTCGTCGTGCACCTGCATGATCAGATGCGCTTGATCCTCGTGGCGGGCGCACCAGGCGTCCACCGAGATCATGGCGCGTTTGATGATGTCCGCGGCGGTGCCCTGCATGGGCGCGTTGATGGCGCTGCGCTCGGCGTACTGGCGGGTCTGCGCATTGCCGGAGCGGATATCCGGTAGATAGAGCCGGCGGCCGAACACGGTCTCGACATAGCCCTGCTCCCGCGCTTGCCGGCGCGTCTCGTCCATGAAGCGCCGCACGCCCGGATAGCGCTGAAAGTAGCGCTCCACGTAGCTTTGCGCCGCGGCCCGATCGATGCCGAGCTGACGCGCGAGGCCGAACGCCGACATGCCGTAGATGAGCCCGAAGTTGATGGTTTTCGCGAGCCGCCGCTGGTCGAGCGTCACCTCCGACGGCGAGGCCGCAAACACCTCGGCCGCGGTTGCCTGATGGACGTCGCGCTCTTCGGCGAAGGCGCGCAGCAGGCCCTCATCGCCCGAGAGGTGCGCCATGATCCGCAGCTCGATCTGCGAGTAGTCCGCCGCAAGCAGCACATGCCCGGGCGGCGCAATGAATGCCTGGCGGATGCGTCGCCCCTCGGGCGTGCGGATCGGAATGTTCTGCAGGTTGGGGTCGGTGGACGACAACCGGCCGGTCTGCGCCACCGCCTGATGATACGAGGTGTGGATGCGCCCGGTGCGCGGATTGATCTGCTCGGGGAGCTTCTCGGCGTAGGTCGACTTCAGTTTGGCGAGCGCTCGGTAGTCGAGCACCGTGCGCGGCAGCGGATACGTGCCCGAGAGCTCTTCCAGCACGTCTTCGGCCGTGGACGGCTGCCCGGTGGGGGTCTTGCGCAGCACCGGCAGGCCGAGCTTCTCGAATAGCACCTCTCGGAGCTGCTTGGGCGAATCGATGTTGAACGCCGTGCCCGCCTCCTCATGCGCTTGCCCGACGAGTTGCGCCATCCGCGCGGCCAGCTCGCCGCTTTGGGCGTGCAGCCGCCCGCGGTCGACCAGTACGCCGCGGCGCTCCATGCGCAGCAGCACCGGTACGAGCGGCTGTTCGATGTCCGTGTAGAGGCGCTCCAGGGCCGGCACGCTTGTGATCTTGGGCCACAGCGTCCGGTGCAACTGCAACGTGATGTCGGCGTCCTCGGCGGCGTACTCGGCGGCCTGAGCGATCGGCACCTGACTGAAGGGAATAGCCTTGGCGCCTTTTCCGGCCACTGCCTCGTAGGCAATGGTGTGAACTCCGAGATACCGGCGCGCGGCGGAGTCCATGTCGTGCCGCGTGGCCACGCTGTCCCACACGTAGGACTCGAGCATGCTGTCGTAGCGCATACCCTCGAGAGCGATGCCGTGATTGGCGAGCACGTGGGCGTCGAATTTCAGATGGTGGCCAAGCTTGCCGCGCCGCGGGTCCCCGAGCAGCGGCCGCAGGGTCTCGAGCGTCTCGCCGCGATCCAGCTGGGCCGGGGCGCCCGCGTAGTCGTGCGCGAGCGGTACGTAGGCCGCCTTGCCCGGCTCGACGCTGAACGACAGGCCGACGATCTGCGCCTGCATGTAATCGAGACCGGTGGTCTCGGTGTCGAAGGCGATCAGCTCGGCTTGCTCCAACCGGGTCAGCCAGCGCTGCAGGTGTTCACGTGTCAGCACCGTCTCGTAATCCCGCGCAGTCGCCGCTCCGGCCGGCCGGCGCGGCACGGCATCGGCGTCGTGGCCGGCGGCGCCGCCCGGCGCGGCTGTCGTGTCCACAACTTCTTCCCGGGCATCGGAACCCGTCGCGCCCGGGCGCTCGCCGTCGAGCTGACGCAACAGCGAGCGCAGCTCGAAGCGTGAATACAGCTCGCGCAGGCGCGGCACGTCGGCTGCACCCGGAGCCAGGTCATCCGGACCGATCGGCAGCTCGACATCGGTACGAATCGTCGCCAGCTTGCGCGAGAGTTCCAGCATGTCGAGACCGGCGCGCAGGTTCTCGCCCACCTTGCCGCCGACCTCGCTCGCGTGTGCGACGAGGTTGTCGAGCGAGCCGTACTGCGCGAGCAGCTTGGCGGCGGTCTTCGGTCCGACCTTCTGGATCCCCGGGATGTTGTCCGAGCTGTCGCCCGCGAGCGCCAGATAGTCGACGATCTGCTCGGGCAGGACATCGAACTTCGACTTCACGCCCTCGCGGTCTAGTCGTGTATTGCTCATCGTGTTGATCAGCGTGATCGCGCCGTCGACCAGCTGCGCCATGTCCTTGTCGCCGGTGGAGATCAGTACGCGGCTCCCCGCGGCGGCGGCGCGCCGCGCCAGCGTGCCGATCACGTCGTCGGCTTCGACGCCCTCAACGCGCAGCATCGGCAGGCCCTGCGCGGCGATGATCTCCAGCAGCGGGGCCACCTGAGCGCGCAGCTCCTGCGGCATCGACTGCCGGTGCGCCTTGTAGGCGGTGAACAGCTCGTCGCGGAACGTCTTGCCGGGCGCATCGAACACCACCGCCACGCGTCGCGCCGGATATTCCTTGAGGAACTTCGCCAGCATGTTGAGCACGCCGAGCAGGGCGCCGGTCGGCTCGCCGTGCGAGCTGGTCAGCGGCGGCAGGGCATGGAATGCGCGGTAGAGATACGACGAGCCGTCGAAGAGCACCAGATCCGGGATATCGAGCATGCGCCCAGTATAACGAACGCTTGCCGCAGCGCTTACGCTCCGGGTGGACTCGCGGTCCCCTCGCCCGGGTGCTTCCCGGCCGCCCGCGTGGTATCGCGAGGCTTGGATTTTGCCGCGCTCGAGGGCGCCGGATGCGTGACCACGGCGGCTCGGTGCGCAGGCAGATAGAGCGGTCCCTTGAACCCGCAGGCCGCACAGCTCACGAAGAAACAGGCGCCGACGACGAGGCGAATGATGCGCGCGAGCATGAGCGCCTCACGCCGCCGACGCCCGACGTGGCACGACCGCCATCGTCAGGCGCGAGACGCAGATCAGCCGCTCGCGCTCGTCGCGGATCTCGATGCCCCAGACCTGGCTGCGATGGCCTATGTGGAAGGGTCGTGCCGTCGCGGTAACCACGCCGGAGATCACCGGACGCAGGTGGTTGGCGTTGAGCTCCTGGCCGAGGCACATGAAACGCTCCCGATCGACGCAGAGGTTGGCCGCTACGCTGCCGACGGTCTCGGCCAGAGCGGCCGATACGCCGCCGTGCAGGGCGCCGTAGGGTTGGTGGAGATCAGCCGTGACCTCGAGCGTCGCTCGCAGAAACTCCGCCCCGATGTCCGACAGCCGAATGCCGATGCGCTCCGCAAACCCGCCGCGCGTGACCTGCGCCAGGGATTGGCGCGAAATGTCGCCGAACCAGATGCTCATGCGATCGAATTCTAGCCCGGAACGTGCATGGTCGGCATGGGGCTCGATGGCCGAGGCCCGCCGACTCGCCGACGATCCCGCGATGCCACGCCTTTCCGTCGGGGTACGGGTCGTGGCACTCTTGGTGCCATCCCTCGTGTCTCGAAAGAGAGCGCGCCGCCGTGAAACTCTACACGTATTACCGCAGCTCCGCCGCCTACCGCGTGCGTATCGCGCTGAA
Organism: Pseudomonadota bacterium; assembly: GCA_021797465.1. Lineage (GTDB taxonomy): Bacteria > Pseudomonadota > Gammaproteobacteria > Steroidobacterales > Steroidobacteraceae > 13-2-20CM-66-19. Next base: position 4,055 of record JAJZZR010000123.1, read on the forward strand.
TCTCAAGGGTATCGCCTATGAGCAGGTGCCCGTCGACCTGCGCGCTGACGCTCAGCACGGGGCCGAGTACCTGGAACACAACCCGCAGGGCCTGGTGCCGAGCCTGGAGGACGGCGGCACCACGCTCGGGCAGTCGCTGGCCATCATCGAGTACCTCGAGGAGCGGCATCCCGAGCCGCCGTTGCTGCCCGGCACGGCGCTCGATCGCGCACGCGTGCGGGCACTGGCGCTCGCCGTCGCCTGTGATCTGCATCCGCTGAACAACCAACGCGTGTTGAAATACCTGCGAGGACCGCTGGGTCAGGACGAGAGCGCGGTCGACACTTGGTATCACCACTGGATCGCCGAAGGCTTGCGCGCTCTGGAGCAGACGGCGCGGCGCACCAGCGACGGTCATCATCTGTACGGCGGGCATGTCACGCTGGCCGATGTCTGTCTGGTCCCGCAGGTCTTCAACGCCCGCCGCTTCAACTGTGATCTGGCGCCCTACCCGACCCTGCGCAGTGTCTGCGCGTATCTCGAGACGCTCCCGGCGTTCGCCGCGGCCGCGCCCGCAGCGCAGCCGGATGCGCCCTGACGCGCCTCTCAGGCGTGCGGATCCCCGTTTCTGGCGGGCTCGAATAGCTCGGCTTTCAGGCGAAAGGTCGCCGAGATGTCCTCGTCGCCATGGCCACGGGCGATGAGCTCGGCATATTCTTCCAACATGCGCTCGACCACCGGCAGTGAAACGCCGAAACGCGCCGCCATATCGCGGCAGATGGTCAGGTCCTTGGCATGCAGCCGGACGCGGAAGCCAGCCGGGTAGCTGCCGCGTACCATGTTGGGCGCGCGATGCACGAAGTACCAGCTCGAGCCGGCGCCTTTGCTCAGCGTCTCGATGAGCTTCTCAAGCGGCAGGCCCTGCGCGCGCGCGAAAGCCATCGCCTCGGCGACCGCCTCGATGATGCCCGCGCACATGATCTGATTGGTGGCTTTGGCGGCTTGGCCGCTGCCGACCGGTCCGAACAGCGTCACGGTACGGCCCATGGCCTGGAGCGCGGGACGAGCTTGCTCGAAGGACTCGGGATCGCCCCCGCACATGATGGCGAGCGTGCCATCGCGCGCGCCCTCCACACCGCCGCTCACCGGACAGTCGAGAAAGCTCACGCCCCGGGGGCGGAGCAAGTCGGCTGCGCGGCGCGCGGTGTCCGCGGCCGTGGTTGAGCAGTCGATCAGCAGCGCACCGGCGGGAAATCCCACGGCCAACGCTCCGGTGATTTCCAACAAATCGCTATCCGCCGAGACACAGGTCACCACCGCGTCGACGATCGCTGCCAGCTCGGCCGGCGATGCGGCGGGGGCGACGCCGAGCTCTTCCGCGAGCGTCTGGGCCTTCTGCGCCGTACGGTTCCAGATTCCGCTGAGGAGGCCCGCCTTGTGCAGATTGCGAGCCATGTGCACGCCCATCGCGCCGAGTCCGACGAATCCCACACGCATCGCTGTCGCTGCCCCTCCGTTGCCGATCATTCTCAGCCGCGGCCCATGAAGCGTTGGTACGCCGATGCGCGCGCCGCCGAGGAACATACTGCGGCAGCAACGACCAGTCACGCGCGGCTGCGCGGTGTCGTGCCGCCCCGGACGGTCATCACGACGCCTCGGTCGCGATCCCAGTCCGCGAGTGCAACTATAGGGTTATTGGGACGAGAGAGGAACCGTGCTCAGGAGCTGGGACTCGGTCCTTATCCGCAGAGCTGGTCCATTTCCTCGCGGGCTTTGACGCGCGCGGCATCATCCTGCGCACTGGTCATGTAATGGCGATGGCCGTGCTTGCCGACGACGAACAGGCGCCGCGCATACAGCAGGTGCTGGTAGACGGCTTTGGCCTCCTTGCAGCGCTTGGCGCGCAGCTTTGCTTCCACCGCCGCGACGGTGTGTTCGGCTTTCCTGCGCTCTATCCTGCGGTTCGCCGCCCGATCCTCGGTCGCGACGGTGTCGTGCATATGCGTCCCGCTGCCGCTCGACGTGGCCGCAGTCCCGGTCTCCGTCCTGATGCGTACGGCCCCGGGGCGCCACTGATCGCTGTAGTGGACCACACCGTGCTTGCCCACCCACCGATAGACGTTGGCGTGGGCCAGAGCCAGGGCCCCGGCCAGCAGAAGGGCGGCAATCGAGCTGATGCAGATCGCAGTGCGTGACATAGACGGCTCCTGGCGTCGCGGAACGCGAACCGGACCCCCGCGGCACCCTTCATTTTACTGTGGCACAGCAGGACCCGGCAGGCCAAGGCCTGGCTCTCAAAAATGAGATCCCCGGCCGGCAGGGCCGGCCGGGGATCCGCCGCGCTACATGTCGTAGGCCCGCTCGCCGTGGATCGTGGTGTCCAGGCCCTCGCGTTCGTCTTCCTCGGAGACGCGCAGCCCGACTGTGTGCTTGACCAGGTAGAAGCCGATCGCCGCCACGACCGCGGTCCAGACGATGACCACGCCCACGGCTTTGGCCTGGATCAGCAGCTGGGCCCAGATGCCCGGATATGCCGAGCCGCCCGGGCCCCCGAGCGCTGGATCGTTGAAGATGCCGGTGGTCAGGGCGCCGAAGATACCCCCGAGGGCGTGGACGCCGAAGACATCGAGCGCATCATCGACGCGGATGATCTTCTTCAGTCCCGTGACCCCCCAGAAGCAGATCGGCCCGACCGCCAGTCCGATCACGAAGGCCCCGGGTATGCCGACATTGCCGGCCGCGGGCGTGATGGCCACCAGCCCGGCGACCGCGCCCGAGGCGGCACCCAGCATGGACGGCTTGCCTTTGATCAGCCACTCCGTACCCATCCAGGTGAGTACCGCGCAGGCGGTTGCGAGGTAGGTATTCATGAAGGCGAGCGCGGCCGAGCCGTTGGCTTCTAGGGCCGAGCCGGCATTGAAGCCGAACCAGCCGAACCATAGGAGCGAGGCGCCAATCATGGTCATGGTGATGCTGTGCGGCGGCATCGGTTCTTTCCCCAGGCCGATGCGCTTGCCGAGGAATATGGCACCCACCAGCCCGGCGACCCCGGAGTTGATGTGCACCACGGTGCCGCCGGCGAAATCCAGGGCGCCCCACTGCCACAAGAGCCCGCCCACCGGCTTCGCGCCGGGTGCCGTGTCGAGTCCCGGCCAGTACCACACCATGTGTGCCACCGGGCAATAGCAGAACGTGAACCAGAACACCATGAACAGCAGGATGCCGGAGAACTTCACGCGCTCGACCAGCGCACCCACGATCAGGCAGCAGGTGATGGCGGCGAAAGTGCACTGGAACGCAACGTAGACCAGCTCATTGAGCACGACGCCCTTGTCGAAGGTGCCGACCGTGGAAAACGCGCCGGTCGCTGAATTGAATGTGCCGGCTAGGAACAGGCGGCTCAATCCGCCGATGAACGCGTTGCCGGAGGTGAACGCCAGAGAGTAGCCGTAGACGCACCACAGGACGGTGATGAGGGAGAACCCGACGAATACCTGCATCAGCACCGAGAGCATGTTCTTGGTGCGGACCAGGCCGCCGTAGAACAGACCGAGCGCGGGAACCGACATCAGCAAGACCAGCGCGGTGGAGGTCAGCATCCATGCGGTGTCGCCCTTGTTCGGCACGGCGGTGCCCGCGTGGGCCAACGAGGGGCTGAGCGCCGCGAGGAGGAGGGCCGCCTTCGATACGAAGGACCTGAGGGTCTTTGTGGTGCTGTGCACGTTGTCTCCCGAGCGGTTCGGTTGAGTCGAGCGTTTCTGGCCGATTTCGCCGCCATTCGGGCTGCACGACCGGCCGGGACGCGCGTAAGCTGATGACTCGGGCGCTGGTGCAGAAACTGTGCCACGGCGATTTTCTTTTTCGTTTCAAAAGCTTGAGTGTGTTTGCGCCTCGTGCGCGCACTGTTTCGGTGCCTGTCCCGAGGCGCTTCGCCCCAATGCGGGGCATGCGAGGTGAGTGATGACGGACTTGTTCGGTATTGATGCGCTCGCCAGCCGGCTCGCCGAGAGCGTTCCGCCGGCCGTGCGCGCGGTGCAAAGAGATCTGGAAACCAATTTTCGGGCCGTGCTGCGCGCCAGCCTGAGCAAGCTCGACCTGGTGACCCGCGAGGAATTCGATACCCAGACCCGTGTGCTGCAGCGGACGCGGGAGCGCCTTGCCGAGCTCGAGGCCCGGCTAGTGGTGCTCGAGGGCGCCCCGCCCGCCGGCAAGTGACGCCGGATGCGCTGACCCGCGTCCCTCGCTTGCGCGATCGTGATGTCCTTTTCGCTGGCGCGATTGATCTGCCGCGCCCAGGTGGGCCTCGCGGCGCCGCTCGTGCACGTGGAAGTCACCTTGGCCGGCGGCCTGCCGGTCTTCCACATCGTGGGGCTGCCGGCCCCCGTCGTGAGGGAGAGTCGCGAGCGGGTCCGCGCCGCGCTGCTGTCCTGCGGGTTTGAGTTTCCCGCCGGACGCATTGTCGTCAATCTCGCCCCGGCGGAGATTCCCAAGGACGGCGGCCGCTTCGAGCTGCCGATGGCTATCGGAATCCTGCTGGCATCCGGGCAACTGGCGGCGCAGCCCGCCGCGCCCGCGTGCGAGGTGTATGGCGAGCTCGGTCTCGACGCCGAAATACGACCGGTGCGCGGCATTCTGCTCGCGGCCGCGCACGCCGGGCGCGCCGGCCACGAGCTCATCGTGCCTGCGGCCAACCTCGAAGAAGCGCTGATCGCCGGTACACCGGTGCGCTCGGCCTCGCATCTGCGCGAAGTGTGCGCGCACTGGTCCGGAGGCCACAGCTTGCTGCTGCACCGCAGGTCGCGACCCGCGGGATCGGGGCCGGCGAATCAGCCGGACATGCGCGATGTGCGCGGCCAGCTGCGCGCCAAACGGGCGCTCCTGATCGCGGCGGCGGGCGGCCACAACCTGCTGCTGATCGGCCCACCCGGCAGTGGCAAGACCCTGTTGGCCCGACGTCTGCCGGCGCTTCTGCCGCCGCTCACAGGCTCCGAAGCTCTCGATTGCGCCGCCATCGCCTCGGTCAGCCAGGCGGGATTTCGGCTGGAGCGCTACGGACAGCGGCCGTTCCGCGAGCCGCATCACACCGCGTCCGTGCCGGCTTTGGTCGGCGGCGGCGCCCGCGCGCTCCCCGGGGAAGTCACTCTGGCGCACCATGGGGTGTTGTTTCTCGACGAGCTTCCCGAGTTCGACCGCCGGGCGCTCGAGGCGCTGCGCGAGCCGCTCGAGGCCGGCGTCGTCAATGTGTCACGCGCGGCGGCGCAGGCGACTTATCCCGCGCGATTTCAGCTCATTGCAGCCATGAACCCTTGTCCCTGCGGCCATGAGGGCGATCAGCAGATCCCGTGCCGGTGCACCCCGGCGCAGATTGCCCGGTACCGGGCGCGGATCTCCGGTCCCCTGCTCGACCGCTTCGATCTTCACGTGCCGATGGATCGGCCCGAGCCGGGAGCGTTCAGCGCCGGCGCGGCGCGCGGCGAAGACAGCGCGGCGCTCGCCGAGCGCACCGCCTGCGCCCGGGTGCGGCAGATCGCGCGTCAGGGCTGCTGCAACGCGCAGCTTACCGACGAGCAGTGCGAGCACTGGTGCACCACCGATACGGCGGGCGAGCGTCTGCTGGAACAGGCCGCCGCGCGCTTCCATCTCTCACCGCGGGCCCGCCGGCGCATCGTCAAATTGGCCCGCACAATCGCCGATCTCGAGTCCGACACGGGCGTCATCACCGCCGCACAGGTCGGCGAGGCGGTGATGCTGCGCTGTCTGGATCGAGAGCGCCTTATTTCGGCTTGCCCTTGACCATCTGCGGATCGACCAGCGACACCATGTAGTTGACGGCCCGTTCGACCACCACATCCGGGAGGTTCGGACGCCCTCCCTTGGCCGGCATCACGCCGGTCGAGCCGTGGAAGCCGTGCAGCGCGTGGTCGTACAGCGTCGCCAGCCCCTTGGCCAGGTGAGGCGCCCAGGCCGCCTTGTCGCCGGCCTTGGGCGCCCCCGCGATGCCGGGCCCGTGGCAGGCGCTGCAGGTCTGCTCGAACAGCTGCTTGCCCGTGGTCGGCATGCTGAGGCCGCCGCTTGCGGCGCTCCCCGATGCGGCGACGGTCGCCGGTGCGATTGCGAGACCGGCATTGCTCTGGCCGGCGACCGCTTCCGCTTCGAACGGCGCGACGTTCCTTTGCACCTTGTGGATATATTCGGTCTCGGACAAGACTTCCCGTTCCTGCGTGTGGGCGCCGACGTAGCGGGCGATGACGAAGATGATGATGGCGATCGTCGCCAGGGTGCCGATCACCAGGCTGAAGACCGTGATGAAATGCGAATCCTGCTTGCTCACGATACCTCTCTGGGGAATCTGTGAACGCGGAAACCGGAGTATAGCCGCTCGCGGGCGCAACCGCTGAAACAGGCGCGAAGCGACGCTTGGGCGGGCCGCCCAGGCTCCCCAGGGCCACGGTGGCGTCTCCATGGACGGGCGCGCGCAGAGCCGCGTATCATCCCCGTCCCCGGCGGCAGGGGCCGTCCAGGACACGTCCCTGAACAGCCCTCAGCTTGGCCATCCGTGGCCAAACGCGCGCCGTTGTGCGGTGCGCCCGTAGCTCAGTTGGATAGAGTGGCAGCCTCCGAAGCTGCAGGTCGCTGGTTCGAATCCAGTCGGGCGCGCCAATTTGATCCGGTCGGTTGACCGGAGCGGCTGGGTCGCGGGTTCGACAAACGCGCCGGGAGCAAGCGCGCCCCGACCCCAGGAAGTCCGAACCTGATGAGGGGTCCGACTCGATGAAAGCCATTTCCCTGGCCATTTTCACCCTGGTTCTCGTGCCCGCAGCGGCAGTGGCCGCCGGAGCGCCGAGCGCGACCTCTGCGGGCACGCTCACCGGCAAGGGCCAGCTTGGCTTCCTCGCCTCGCAGGGTAATTCGCAAGGCAAGTCCGCCAACGTCGCGCTCGATCTCAGTTATGTCATCGGACCCTGGAAGCACATGCTGGACCTGAGCGGTCTCTACGGACAGAGTCAGGGTGTCGTGTCCGTGGAGCGCTGGACGGCTCTGTGGCAGACCAACCGCAGCATCAGCGCAGACACGTTCGCGTTCGGCTCGCTGCGCTACGAGCACGACATGTTCGACGGCTTCCAGTACCAGCGCAGCCTGTCGGCCGGCCTCGGCTACACGGTGCTCAAGTCCAAATCCATCACGCTGAGCACGCAGCTCGGCGCCGGCTACATGATGTCGCGGCCGGAGCTGCTCATCCGGAACGTGCATGGCGCCGTGGTCGAGCGCATCCCGCAGCTCGATCAGAACTACGCGATCGCCACCGCGGGTGTCGATTACGATGAAAAAATAACCTCGACCACGACGATCACTGACAAACTGCTGGTGGACGCAGGAGCGCAAAACACTCTCCTGTCCAATCAGCTTGCCTTCGTGGTGAAAATCTCAACCAAGCTCGCCATGAGCCTGGGCTACAACATTCAGGACAACACCCGCCCGCCGGCCGGTATCAAGAGCCTGAACTCCACCGAAATGGTCAATCTGGTCTACGCGTTCTGAGCATTCCGCCCGGCGCGGCGCAGATCCTGAGTGACGGCGCCCGCGGCGCGCGCCTCCTGCTCGTGGACTTCGTCGCGCCAGGGCTCCGCGAGCGCCGCCTCGTACCAGCGGCGCATCGCCGGCAGCTCGAGCAGCCGGCGCGAGTACTCCAGCGCCACCGGGGCGAGCGGGAGCTCGTAGGTCTGGATGCGGAACGCAACCGGCGCGAAGAACGCATCCGCGCCGCCGAAGCCCGCGCCGGCGAGATACGGTCCGCCGAAGCGCCGCAAGCCTTCCTGCCAGAGCGCCTGCATCCGGTCGAGATCGGCGCCCAGCGCGCCGTCGATGCGATGCAGGCGCACGCGCAGACCGCAGTTCATGCCGCAGATCTGACGCAGGGCGCCAAAGCCGGAATGCATCTCGGCGGCCGCCGAACGCGCGAAGGCGCGCGCGATCGAATCTTCCGGCCATACACCTGCATGGCGCTCGGCCAGATATTCCAGGATCGCGAGCGAATCCCAGACGACGATCGAGCCGTCATGCAGGCAAGGCACCTTGCCGTTGGGCGAGAACCTACGAAAGTCGTGGGGCTGCGCGGCGGTCCCGAAAGGAACCAGCCGCTCATCGAACGAGATCCCGAGGGTCCGCAGCAGCAGCCAGGGGCGCAGCGACCAGGAGGAGTAATTTCTGTTGGCGATGTACAGCGTGTACATGAGTCGCTCCAGTCAAAGCCAGCGGTAGGCCGCCAGGACGCCCGCAACGCCGCCCGCCGTCAGCACCCAGCCGGGCCATACCGGGTGGCCCACGGCTGTCCACACCAGCCCGCCCAGCAGTACCGCTCCGGCCACGGTCACTGCGTCGCGCCGCCGCGCCGCGGCCCGCAGCTCCTCGCGCAGCGGACTTAACTCCGTCACCTCGGTGTGCGATTCCGGCTCCTGGGCGCGCCGCAGGGAGGCTCGCAGCAGCACCGGCAGGCCCTGGAGCGAGTCGAGCACTTCGGGCAGCTGGCGCCACAGGCTCTTCAGCACGCGGCGCACGCTGACGCGCTCGCGCATCCACTCGCGCAGGATCGGCGTGGCCGTGCTCCAGATGTCGAGTTGCGGGTACAGTTCCCGTCCCAGTCCCTCGATGTTGAACAGCGTCTTCTGCAGCAGCATCAGCTGCGGCTGGATTTGCATGTCGAAGCGGCGGGAGATCTCGAACAGCCGCAGCAGCAGGTGGGCGAATGAGATGTCGGCGAGTGGGCGGTCGAAGATCGGCTCGCAGACGGTGCGCACGGCCGACTCCATCTCATCGACGCGGGTCTGCGGCGGCACCCAGCCGGACTCGACGTGCAACACAGCCACGCGCCGGTAATCGCGTTGGAATACCGCGAGGAAATTCTCGGCCAGATAGTGCTGGTCGCGCGGGTCGAGCGTGCCCATGATGCCGAAGTCGATGGCCGCGTAGCGCGGCCGGGCCGGGTCGTCGGCCAGCACGAAGATGTTCCCCGGGTGCATGTCGGCGTGGAAGAAGTTGTGGCGGAACACCTGGGTGAAGAAAATCCGCACGCCATTCTCGGCCAGGCGCTTGAAATTGGTGCCCATAGCCTTCAGCCGCGTCATGTCGCTGATCGGAATGCCGCGGATGCGCTCCATAACCATCACGTCGGTGCGGCAGTAGTCCCAGAACACCTCCGGCACGTACAGCAGATCGGAGCCGGCGAAATTGCGCCGCAGCTGCGCGGCATTGGCCGCCTCGCGCATCAGATCGAGCTCGTCCAGGATGGTCTTCTCGTACTCGCGCACCAGCTCGAGCGGGCGCAGCCGGCGCGCCTCGCGCCAGTAGCTGTGCGCAAGACCCGCCAGGGTGTAGAGCACCTCCAGGTCCCCCTCGATGCGCGCTCGCATGTCCGGCCGCAGAACCTTGACCACGACCTCGCGGCCATTCTCCAGGCGCGCCGCGTGCACCTGGGCGATCGAGGCGGCCGCCAGCGGCACGTCCTCGAATGTCGCGAAGATCTCGCGGATGGGCCGGTCCACGCTGCGCTCGATCGTCGCGCGCGCGGTCGCGGCCTCGAACGGCGGAACGCGGTCCTGGAGTTTGGCGAGCTCGTCGGCGATGTCCGGCGGCAGCAGGTCGCGGCGCGTGGAGATGGCCTGGCCGAATTTGACGAAGAGCGGCCCGAGCTCCTCCAGAGCCAGGCGCAGGCGCAATCCGCGCGGCGCGTCGCGGCCGCGCCGGAACCACATCCACGGCGCGAGATAGAACAGGAAGCGCAGCGGCCGGTACAGATGGGTGGCGTGGACGAAGTCGTCCAAGCCGTGCTTCAAAAGCACGCGCTGGATCTGCACGAGTCGAGCGAGGACCCGCAGATTGATCATCCGGCGCGCCGGCGTCACGGCGCGGCCGCTCGGTGCTCTAGCAGCTCCAGGCGTGCGGTCAACCGGTCGACATCTTCTCGCAGTGCATCGACGTCGCGCAGGAACGCTTCGCCTTCGGGCCGCGACACCAGGTCCCGGCGTTCGTGGCTTGCGTACTCGCCGATGTCCCGCCACAGCGTATCGAGGGCCGATCGGGTCCACCGCAGTGTGCCGCGCACCAATTGCCCGGCGCGGTGGGCGGGGACGTCACCGACGAGCAAGGCCAGTTCCTCTTCGAAATCGGGCGTGAGCAGCCGCAATAGCGCCTGGAATTTCTCCGCGACCTCCGCGTCACCACGGATTTCGACCGTTCCGCGCCGCAGCGGCTCGCGCGACGAGGTCGCGCCGGTCAGCAGCAGGCTCAACGGGCCGCCGACGATGGATGCGTCCGCCGTTTCCGACCCGCGGCGCAGGCGCAGCGACGTACCCGTGGACTCGATCAGCACTCCCCCCAGGCCTGGCGTCTCGACGGCCAGTCGGCGTCCGTCCAGTTCCGCGCACAGCTGCCGCGCGCGCACCGAGCGCGGTAGGCCGCGATTGAGCACGTTCTCCACAGTCGAGCGAAGCATGTGCGAAGGTCAGTATTTGTAGCCGCGGTGAACGGCGACGATGCCGCCGGAGAGATTGTGATAGCGGCAGCCCTCGAGGGCCGCGGCGCGCATCATTTCCAGCAGCTTCTCCTGCGGCGGATGCATGCGGATCGATTCGGCCAGGTAGCGGTAGCTCGGCTCGTCATGCGCCACCCACTTGCCGAGCTTCGGCAGGATGCCGAACGAGTACGCGTCGTAGAGGGGCTTGAGTCCCGGCAGCACCGGGCGGGAGAACTCCAGCACCAGCAGCTGGCCGCCGGGCCTGAGCACGCGGAACATGGAGGCCAGCGCGGCGGATTTGTCGGTGACGTTGCGCAGCCCGAACCCGATGGTCACGCAATCGAAGGTCTCGGATCGGAACGGCAGGCACTGCGCGTCGGCCTGCACGTACTCGACGTTTCCGACCACGCCGCAGTCGGTGAGCCGGTCGCGGCCGCGCTCGAGCATCGCCGCGTTGATGTCGCTCAGGACCACGCGACCGCGCGTCCCGACCTGCCGGGCGAGCCCCGCGGCGAGGTCGCCCGTGCCGCCTGCGACATCCAGCGCGGCCTGACCCGGGCGCAGCCCGGTGAGCGCCAGCGTGAATCGCTTCCACAGCCTGTGCGCGCCGCCCGACATCAGATCATTCATCAGGTCGTAGCGGCCCGCGACCGAGTCGAACACGCCGCGCACGCGGCGGGCCTTCTCGTCCCACGCCACGCGCTGGTAGCCGAAATCGGTCGCCTGATCCTCGCTCATTTCGCTCGCCGGCTGGAAAGACCCGCACATTGTATCCTCGGGCGGCGCTTGGGGCGCGACCCGCCGGACCCCCGAAGAGCCCTCTACCGCGACCGCGGTCATGGCGTCAAGCACCATCGGAAAGAGGGAAGTATTTGCAATTTGGTGTATGCGGAGCACACAATCCGCGTCGCGTACGGGGGTCTTGAAACCTTCGGGGCCGGACGGTGTCTAAACCTTTCCGGCCCTTTTTATTGGATTTCCCGGCGCTCGGACCGGGGCCGACTAGGGCTGCGGGCTCGGCTTGCACTATCATTGTGCATCTGCCGCCAGCCGTGGAATCTCGTGGACGCCACCGATACCTCGCATCCCGATTATTACCATCGAGTGGTTGACTGCCAGTGGGCTTGTCCGGCGCACACGGACGTTCCCGAATACATCCGACTCATCGCCCAGGGCCTGTTCACCGAGGCCTACCTCCTCAACCGGCAATCCAACGTCTTTCCCGCCATTCTCGGCCGGGTATGCGACCGGCCGTGCGAGCCGGCCTGCCGGCGCGGCCGGATCGAGAGCAAACCGGTGGCCATCTGCCGGCTCAAGCGCGTGGCGGCCGACAATCGCGGCGACATCACCGGGCGGCTGCCGCCCGTGCCGCGCCTGAAGAACGGCAAGCGCATCGCGTGCATCGGCGCCGGCTGCGCCTCGCTCACGGTGGCCAACGATTTGCTGCCCCTCGGCTACGAGGTGACGATCTTCGAGCAGTACGACCGGCCCGGCGGGCTGATGCGCAGCAACATTCCGGCGTTCCGCCTGCCCGAGCCGGTGATCGATGAGGAGATCGGGTTGATTCTCGGGATGGGGGTCGAGCTGCGCCTCGGTGAGCGCATCGACAGCCTCGGCGCCCTGATCGAGTCCGGGCGCTTCGATGCGGTATTCGTCGGCTCGGGCGCGCCGAAGGGCAAGGAGCTGCGCCTGCCGGGGCGCGATGCGGCCGCGACCAACGTGCACATCGGCATCAGCTGGCTCGAGTCGGTCGCCTTCGGACACGTCGATCGCATCGGCGAGCGGGTGCTCATCATCGGCGTCGGCAATACGGCGATGGATTGTTGCCGCACCAGCCTGCGGCTCGGCGCCCGGACGGTCCGGGTCATCGCGCGCAAACCGCGCGGCTTCTTCAAGGCCTCACCCTGGGAGTTGGAGGACGCCGAAGAGGAAAACGTCGAGATCCTCGTCAACCGCTCGCCGAAGGCGTTCATGATCGAGAACGGCCGCCTCGCCGGCATGCGCTTCGAGTGCATGGAATACGAGCTGGACGCGCGCGGGCGCATCGTGGCGGAGCGGGTCGTCGGCGAGCAGTTCCTGCCCGCCGACGATGTGATCCTCGCGATCGGCCAGGAGAACGCCTTCCCTTGGATCGAGCGC
>JAJZZR010000249.1 GCA_021797465.1 Pseudomonadota bacterium
CCGCAGCCAATCGCTGCGATCGAAGTCCTGCGGCGTAACGACCGGCAGATAGATCAACTGTTCCAACAGCCGGTCGTCGTAGCGGCTCGACCAGCGCTTGATGATGCCCAGCACCTCGGTGTACTGGCGGGCGAGCGCCTCGAGTCCCGGCCCGCGCAGGGGCGGCGCCGAGACATTGACGTGGAGCGCGGCGCTCTCCAGCGCGCTGTTGAGGAGCACGGCATCGAGCTCCGGCTCGTCCCGGACGTACATCTCCTGCTTGCCGCGTTTGACCTTGAACAGCGGCGGTTGGGCGATGTACACATGCCCGTGCTCGATGAGTTCCGCCATTTGTCGATAAAAGAACGTCAGGAGAAGCGTCCGGATGTGGCTACCGTCGACGTCCGCATCCGTCATGATGATCACGCGGTGGTAACGCAGCTTCGCGATATCGAAATCGTCCTTGCCGATGCCGCAGCCGAGTGCCGTGATCAGGGTACCGACTTCCGCGGACGCGAGCATCTTGTCGAAGCGTGATTTCTCGACGTTGAGAATCTTGCCTTTGAGCGGCAGGATCGCCTGGGTGCGCCGGTCACGGCCCTGCTTCGCCGAGCCGCCGGCGGAATCTCCCTCGACGATGAAGATTTCCGACAATGCCGGATCCTTCTCCTGGCAGTCGGCGAGCTTTCCCGGCAGACCCGCGACGTCCAACGCGCCCTTGCGCCGGGTCATCTCCCGCGCTTTGCGCGCCGCCTCGCGCGCGCGCGCCGCCTCGATGATCTTGGCCACGATGGCCTTGGCGTCCTGTGGATGCTCGAGCAGGAAATCCTGGAGTTTCGCGCCGACCGCGGCCTCCACGATGCCCTTGACCTCCGAGGACACCAACTTGTCCTTGGTCTGCGAGGAGAACTTCGGGTCAGGTAGCTTCACGGAAAGGATGGCGGTCAGACCTTCGCGCGCATCGTCGCCGGTGGTCGGCAGCTTGTCCTTCTTGGCCGACGTTTCCTTTTCAATGTAGTCATTCAGCGTGCGCGTGAGAGCGCTGCGGAAGCCCGCCAGGTGCGTCCCGCCGTCCTTCTGCGGAATGTTGTTCGTGTAGCAGAACATGCTCTCCTGGTAGGAGTCGTTCCACTGCAGCGAGACTTCGATGGTGGCTGGGCCATCCTGCGTCTTGAACCACATGATCGAGTCATGGATGGGCGTACGCGAGCGGTTGAGGTACTTCACGAACGCCTGCAGGCCGCCTTCATGCTGAAAGACATCGGTCTTGTTCTCGCGCTCGTCCACCAGCTCGATGCGTACGCCGGAATTGAGGAACGAAAGCTCACGCAGCCGCTTCGCCAGAATCTCGTAGGTGAACTGGATGTGGGTGAAGATCTGCGCACTGGGTTTGAAGCGGATCGTGGTCCCCCGCTGCTCCGAGGCACCGGTGACGGCCAGAGGCGCAAGCGGGGTGCCGAGGTGATATTCCTGCCGGTGAATCTTTCCGTCGCGATAGATCGTCAGCTGAAGCTGCTCAGAAAGCGCATTGACCACGGAGATACCGACCCCGTGCAATCCGCCGGAGACCTTGTAAGAGCTGGCGTCGAATTTTCCACCGGCGTGCAGCACGGTCATGATCACTTCCGCAGCTGAACGCCCCTCTTCGGGGTGGAGGTCGACGGGGATTCCCCTTCCGTTGTCCGAGACGGTCACGGATTCGTCCGCGTGGATCGTCACGACGATACGATCGCAATATCCGGCGAGCGCTTCATCGATCGAGTTGTCGACAACCTCGAACACCATATGGTGGAGGCCCGTACCGTCATCGGTGTCGCCGATGTACATGCCGGGACGCTTTCGAACCGCGTCCAATCCCTTTAAGACCTTGATTTTACTGGAGTCGTAGACGTCTTCGGCTGACATGAAGAGACCTATGGTGCAATGGGCCATTATAAGGGTCGGACACGGCCCTGTTCCACGTGAAACACTCGATCAGGCACCGGAAACCCTTGGATTTTGGGTTGAAGGGCGGTTGCCAGAAGCTGGCATCCCAAGGTCGAGATCTGTTCGACGAACGCGGTCAAATGGGTGGCGTCGAGTTCGGCCGCAGGGTCGTCCAACAGCAATGTTGGGATTAACGCGCCGGATTCTTTGAGTAATCGGAGCTGAGCCAGCGATAATGCGGCGGCCATCAATTTCTGTTGGCCCCGCGAGAGGACATCGCGGGCAGGTTTCCCTTCGACGCTGAGCCGGATATCGGCTCGGTGGGGTCCCACGGTGGTGGTTTGGCGCATCTCGTCGCGCGCATGGGCGCGGTCGAGCGCATCGGCTAGTGTCATTCCTTTCGGCCACCCGGAAATGTAATCCAAATCAGCGCGCGGGCAATCCAGCGCGGCGATAACGTCGCGCCAGTGCCGTTGCAGTTCATGGAGGACCGCGCGGCGTGCGCGATCGATGTGCTCACCGGCCGTTATCAGGTCCGGTTCCCAGGGCCTGGCGTCGATAGTCCGGACCTTCAAGGCCGCGTTGCGCTGGCGCAAAGTGCGGCTGTACCGATACCAGTAGTCCCCAAAATCATGTTCCACGTGGAACACCGTCCAATCGAGCCAGCGCCTCCGGCGGTGACTGCCCTCTTCGATGAGCTTGTGAATTCCAGGGTCAATGACCTGGACTGGAACCGCCAACGTCAAATCGGCGAGCGACTTGATGGGCAGTCCGTCTATGCGGGCGTCCACGCTGGTATCGCGGTCGAATGCGAAGCCTACGCCCCTGCCGATCGGTCCCGTCGTCCGGCCGAATACGGTCAGGCGTTGCGCAGAGCGGCGGATTAATTGCTCGGAATGCCGGGTACGAAACGATCGTCCGCGACCCAGAAGAAAGACGGCCTCCAGGAGAGAAGTCTTACCTGCACCGTTATCACCCCAAATGAGGTTGAAACCCGGGTGAAGCGCAAGGTCTGCTGCTTCGATGCAGCGTACCTGCTGGACGTGAAGGTCCGAAAGGCTCATGGCGATAGATGAGAAATTCCATCGGTTTCCTCGGCGCTCCGAATAGACGCAGGCTCAAAGCCGCATCGGCATGACGACATAGCGCGCCTGGCTGAGGCCCGGTGCCCGAATAAGGCAGCTACTGTTAGCGTCGGTGAACCCTAGCTCCACACGATCCGTCTCGACCGCGCTGAGCGCGTCTAGCAGGTAGTTGACGTTGAAGCCGATTTCCACTTCCGTGCCCTGGTACTCGACCTCGATCTGATCCTCAGCTTCCTCGTGCTCGGGATTATGCGCTTGAAGGGTCAGCGCATCAGGTTTGATCCCCACGCGAATACCTCGGTATTTTTCGTTGGACAAAATAGCCGTCCGCTGCAGCGCTTGCCGCAGCAGTTCGCGATCCGCGAGCACGATTTTAGGCGGATTGTCGGGGATCACGCGTCCATATTCCGGAAAACGTCCGTCAATCAGCTTCGAAGTAAAGCGAATGTCGCCGATCTGGGCTCGAATGTGATTCGTGCCGATCGCCAGTTCGATCTGTCCTTCCGTACCCAGGATGCGCTGCAGCTCGAGAATCGCCTTGCGGGGAACGATGACCTGCCCAGAGCGGCCCGGTTCCGTTAGGGACATCTCGCACAGTGCCAATCGATGGCCATCCGTCGCCACGGCGCGCAGCGTGCTGTCCACAGTCTCGAGCATCAGGCCATTGAGGTAATACCGCACATCCTGCTGCGCCATCGAGAAGTGCGTCTTATCAATCAGTTGCCGGAACTCATCCTGTGACAACGTCAGCGTCTGCTGCGCATGAATCTCGTCCAGTACCGGAAATTCCGTCGCCGGCAACGTCGCCAGCGTGAAGCGGCTGCGTCCCGCCCGCACGGTGATCTTCTCGCCGTCGGTGCTCACGACGACATCCACCTCGGCCGGCAGCGCTCGCAGGATATCGAGCAGTTTGCGGCCGGGTACGGTGATGTCTCCTGGCGTCTCGACGTGCACCGCGCCGACAGCCGCCAGCTCCACTTCCAGGTCCGTTCCCGTGATGCCCAGGCGCTTCTCATGCGCCGCCAGCAGCACGTTCGCGAGCACAGGCATGGTCTGGCGCCGCTCGACCACACCGATCACGCTTTGCAGGGGAGCGAGCAGCTCCTCGCGCTTGGCCATCAGCTTCATAAGTCTTGTCTTCTTCTCTTGAGATTTAGAATTCAGATTGTAGTGATGATTAGTCCTGTGAACAGTGGTAACTCTCTAGGAACTCCTACGCGATCAAGCGCTTGTGCACCGTTCCTGCTCGCGCTTTCCCGGGGACCGGCTGGGCACTGACTGTGCATGGCTTGTGCGTAACGTTATCCCCAATTCTGTGCACCGGCTATCCACAGGTTTGTCCGCTCACGCCGTGAGGGTTCTCAACAGGTTCGAGTAATCCTCGCTCATCCGCACGTCGATGGCGCGCAGCTCCTTGATGCGCTTGCAGGCATGCAGCACGGTCGTGTGGTCGCGTCCGCCGAACGCATCACCGATCTCCGGCAGACTCTGGCTGGTGAGCTCCTTGGCGAGCGCCATGGCCACCTGCCGCGGGCGGGCGACCGAGCGGCTGCGGCGCTTCGACAACAGGTCCGCCACCCTCACTTTGTAGTAATCGGCCACCGTCTTCTGGATGTTCTCGATCGTGACCAACTTCGCCTGCAGCGAAAGCAGGTCCTTCAGGGCTTCCTTGGTGAACTCCAGGGTGACTGGACGGCCGGTGAAGCGGGCATTCGCAATCACGCGCCGCAGTGCGCCTTCCAGCTCTCTCACGTTCGACCGAATCCTTTTAGCGATGAAGAAGGCGACCTCTTCCGGCACCGCCATGCCGAACTGGCGCGATTTGCTCATCAGGATGGCTACACAGGTTTCGAGCTCCGGCGGCTCGATGGCCACCGTCAATCCCCAGCCGAAGCGCGATTTCAGACGTTCCTCGAGGCCTTCTACCTCCTTGGGGTAGCGGTCGCAGCTGAGGATCACCTGGTGTTGTCCTTCCAGCAGCGCGTTGAACGTATGGAAGAACTCTTCCTGGGAGCGTTCCTTGCCGGCAAAGAACTGGATGTCGTCGATCATCAGCGCATCGAGCGAGCGGTACGCGGTCTTGAACTCGTTCATCGAGTTGTGCTGCAGCGCCCGCACCATGTCGCTGACGAAGCGCTCCGAATGCACGTACGCGATTCGCACTTCCTCGTTACTCGCACGCATGAAGTGCGCGATCGCGTGCATCAGATGCGTCTTGCCCAGACCGACACCTCCATAAAGAAACAATGGGTTGTAGGCTCGGCCCGGATTCTCGGCGACCTGTTGGGCCGCCGCTTTGGCCATCTGGTTGCTCTTGCCCTCGACGAATGTCGCGAACGAGAAATCCGGATTCAGCCGCGCGCCGACCACCAGGCCCTCGCGCCGCGCGCGTTTTGGCGGCTCCGTGCCAGAGCTCACCGGCGGCGCTTCAGCCGGCGCGGCACGCGATCCGACCTCCACCGTCACGATGGGCACGTCACCGGTGCTCTTGTCGCGCAGCAGCTCGCCGATCCGCGGCAGCAGCCGCTCGTTGATCCATTCGACGACGAAGCGGTTGGGGGCCAGCAGCTTCAGCGCGCCGGCCCCCTCGAGCGCTTGCAGCGGGCGTACCCAGGTATTGAACTGCTGTTCCGGGAGCTCGGCCTCCAAAGCACACATGCACCGAGCCCACAGTGACGCTTCCACCCCTGCCTACCCCCGCTGGGAACTTCGCGCCGTGCTCATCCGCGCACACCGGCGCGACCGCTGGAAGTGCATCATGGATGGATCCGGCTTCGTGGAGAAAAGGCTCGGCAGTCTATACCGATCGACGCCTGCACTGAAGAATTTCACGCGCTAAAATATTGACACCTTGGCGGTCAACGGCTTAGCCTTGCCGCCCCTTTTTAGCAGCCTGATGGACCCTCTGGAGCCCCGGTATGAAGCGTACCTATCAGCCGAGCAAGCTGCGCCGTAAGCGCACGCATGGCTTCCGAGCACGTATGGCGACCCAGAACGGACGCAGGGTCCTGGCTCGACGTCGCGCCAAGGGGCGCAGGAAGCTGATTCCGTAGACCGGGAGCGCGCGCGGTCCGCCACGCCCGCGTGCGGGCCGGCGGCGACCCGCCCGCCCGCATGTCCCGTGTACCTCGAGAGCAGCTGACCTTTCCGGCGCAGAAGCGCCTGCGACATAAATCGGAGTTCGACGCCGCGCGCGCGCGCGGCCGGCGCTTTGGCAATGGATTTTTCGCGGTGACAGTGATCAGCAACGACAAGAGCGGCCCTCGCCTCGGTCTGGCGGTCGCGCTGCGCGTGACGCGTACCGCGGTCGAGCGCAATCGCATCCGCCGCGTCATCCGCGAATCGTTTCGGATTCATCAGCATACCTTGCCCGCGGTGGACGTCGTGGTCAGCGCCCGCGCGAAAGCGCTCGGCGCGAGTGCACAGACGCTGCGCGGCAGCTTGGCGGCGCTTTGGCGACAGGTCAGCGAGCGATGCGTGCTCTCGCACTCTTCCTGATCCGTCTGTATCAATGGACGGTCAGTCCACTGCTCGGCCCGAACTGCCGATTCCATCCCTCTTGCTCCCAGTACGCGCTCGAAGCCATCGAGCGGTTCGGCGTGCTGCGCGGCGGCTGGCTCGCGGTGAAACGCATCGGCCGCTGCCATCCCTGGCACCCCGGGGGATACGATCCGGTGCCGGCCCACGGTCCCAACCGGATTGCTCACCGACATGATTAATCAGCTGCGCTACGTTCTCTGGCTCGGGCTGCTCGTGCTCCTGTGGTTCAACTACACCACGTGGACGGCGCAGTTCGCGGCATCGGCGCAGCGCGCGGCAGTCGCACGGCAGGCCGCTCCCGCCCCGGCGCTCTCCAATACCGTACCGCAGACGCCGACGCCATCCGCCCCTGTGCGGGCCGCTGCAGCGCCCCCTGCGGCACCCGCCGCAGGTCCTGTCCCCAAGGTCTCGCCCGCCCCGAACGCGCATTTGGCGGCTGCGCCGGTGATCCACGTGCACACCGATGTCTATGACCTCGAGATCAGCACCGAGGGAGGGACTTTGGTGAAGGCCGATCTGCTCCACTACGCCAAGGTGCAAGGGAGCAAGGCGCGCGTACGGCTCGAGACTACCGACCCGGCACACGAGTATCTCCTGCAAACCGGTCTGACTGGAGCCGCCGGCGCTGATTATCCGACACAGGCGGCGCGCTTCAGCGCCGCCCGCCTCGACTACCGCATGGGGGCTTCCGGGGTGCTGCGGGTGCCGCTTACCTGGCACAGCGGCGGCGTCACGGTCACCAAGACGTTCGTCTTCCACAAAGGCTCCTACCGCATCGGCCTGCGTTACCGGGTCGATAACCGCGGCGAAGCGCCCTGGACGTTCGCCGCCTATGCGCAGCTGTTCCGCAACGATCCGCGCACCAAGGGCAGCTATTTCCATCCGACGAGCAACGCGTACCACGGCCCCGCGATCTGGGACGGACACAAGTACGTCGAACTCGATCCGGCCAGCCACGAGTACCACCATTTCTCCCGGGAGGTCACCAACGGCTGGATCGCGGTGCCGCAGCTCGATTTCGTCAGTGCCGTGGTGCCCCCGGCCGGCGAACTCTTTCGCTTCACCTCGCAGGTCTCCGGCAACGATTACCTGCTGGCCGCCACCGGCCCGAACCACACGGTCGCGCCCGGCGCGACCGTGTCGCTGGCCCAGACGCTGTTCGTCGGACCGACCTTGCACGGGCAGCTGGTCAAGACCGATCCGACGCTCGGGTACCTCGACGACTACGGTTTCTTTACCATTCTCGCCCGGCCGCTGTTCTGGCTCCTGAGCCGCGTGCATGGCGTTACCGGTAACTGGGGTGTGGCGATCATCATCGTCACAATCCTGCTAAAGCTGCTGTTCTATCCGCTCTCGGAAGCCAGCGGCCGCTCGATGGCCAAGATGAAGGCCCTCGGCCCGCGCATCAAGGCCATCCAGGAATCGTACAAGGACGACAAGGAGAAGCTCGGCCGCGCGATGATGGAGATCTACAAGCGCGAGAAGGTCAATCCGGTCGCAGGCTGCCTGCCGATGCTCTTGCAGCTGCCCGTGTTCATCGCGTTCTACTGGGTACTGCTCTACAGCGTGGAGCTTCGCCAGGCGCCGTTCATTTTCTGGATCCACAATCTCTCGGCGCGCGATCCTTATTTCATCCTCCCGGCCATCATGGCGGCCACCGGCTATCTGCAGTTCAAGCTGAATCCGGCGCCGCCCGATCCGATCCAGGCCAAGATGATGATGTTCATGCCGTTGATCATGGCGGGCTTGTTCGCGTTCTTCCCCTCCGGCCTGGTGCTCTATTACGTCGTGAACAGCCTGCTGTCCATCGCCCAGCAGTGGCACATCAACCGGCGCATCGCCGCGGCAACGAAACGGGCGGCCTGAATCCGGCGGAGCATCGCCGTTCGGGCGGGGCCGCCTCTCCCACGGTCCTGTATCTCTGACCGGCTATATTGCCCGGCTTCCCCCGGCATGCCCGTGCGGCGCGGGGCTCCCCGGCAAAGCCATCTGCGGTAGCATTCCCCACATGTCGCGTACGGACACGATCGTGGCGCCGGCAACCCCGCCGGGACGCGGTGGGATCGGCATCGTGCGCGTCTCCGGACCGAAAGCTCCGGAGATCGCCGCCGTGTTGCTCGGCGATCTGCCGCCGGCGCGGACGGCGCGCTTCGCCCGGTTCCTCGATGCCTGCGCGGAGCCGATCGACGCAGGCCTGGCACTGTTCTTCCCCGCGCCGCATTCGTATACCGGCGAGCACGTGTTGGAACTGCACGGCCACGGTGGGCCGGCGGTGCTCGAGGCGCTGGTGGCGCGTGTCCTCGACATCGGTGCGCGCCGCGCCCAGCCGGGAGAGTTCACCTTGCGCGCCTTTCTCAACGGCAAGCTGGATCTAGCCCAGGCCGAGGCGATCGCCGACCTGATCGACGCCGGTTCGCGCGAAGCGGCGCGCGCCGCCGTACGCTCACTGCAGGGCGAGTTCTCCGCGATGGTCCACGGCTTGACGGAGGCGGTGATCGACACGCGCGCACACGTCGAGGCGGCGATCGACTTCCCGGAGGAGGAAATAGACTTTCTGGCCGACCGGCAATTGCAGGAGCGCTTTCAGGCGCTCGCCGAGCACTTCAGTGCCGTTGAGCAGAGCGCCCGGCAAGGAGCGTTGCTTCGCGAGGGTATGACCGTGGTGATCGCGGGACGGCCGAATGCGGGGAAATCCAGTCTGCTCAACCGTCTCGCCGGTTACGATGCCGCGATCGTGACCCCCATTGCGGGAACCACGCGTGACATCGTGCGCGAAAAGATCAACATCGACGGTATGCCGCTGCACGTGCTCGATACCGCAGGCCTGCGCGAGAACGCCGACCCGGTCGAGACGGAGGGCATCCGCCGCGCGCACGAACAGATGCGTCGCGCCGACCGCGTACTGTTCGTGATCGACTTGCTCGATGATCCGGATGCGCGCGCCTACGAGGCGGAAAAGGCGCGACTTCCGCATGACGTGCCGGTTACGCTGATCCTCAACAAGAGCGATCTCGGCGCGCCTATTCCGCTCGCGGATACCGTGGCCGGCCCCCCGCGCATCGCCGTGTCCGCGCTCACGGGCGGCGGACTCGATCGGTTGCGCGTTCACCTGAAGGCGTGCATGGGGTTCCAGAGCATCGAGGGCGGCACGGTCTCGGCGCGCCAGCGGCACATGGATGCGCTGCTGCGCGCGCGGCGCCACGTGACGGACGCGCAGCGGCGGTTGCGGGACAGCCGTGCCGGCGAGTTGGTTGCGGAGGAGCTGCGCGGCGCGCAGCAGGCGCTCAATGAGATCACCGGGGAATTTACCGGTGACGATCTGCTCGGCCGCATCTTCGGGAGCTTCTGCATCGGCAAGTGAGGCCGATGGGCCGCGTGAGGCTCACACCAGGGGGGCCTCGAACAGGTAGCGGCCCGAGCCGACGACGACCAGCGTGCGGCCGCCGGCGGGCCGTACCCGCAGGATCCCCGGAGCGCGCCGCACCGGCCGGCCGCCTTCGCGCACCCGCGCCGGGTCGCTGCATGGCACGGCAATCGTCGCCTTGGCGCCGGGCGGAATCTCCACGCGCAGACGCAGGTTCGCCCCATCGGCCCGCTTCTCCCAGGCGCACACGACTTCCCCCTCGATCGCGCGGTAGCGAACCGATGTCGAGGCGCATTTTCCGCACATCTCGGGCGTGATTTCGGCGAATTTCCCGGTGATCGTCAACAGCGGAAGGCGCGCCTCGGAACTCCCAACAATTCAAGGACTTGCTGCTGTCGTGGCGTGAGGTCGGCCTCGAAGGTCTGAACGACGAGCCCGTCGCGCATGAGGGTGTGGCGCTGGGCGTGAGCGAAGAGCCGCAGGATCTGCTCGGTCGTCGGACGAGCACAGCGACGCTCTTCCGGGTAGATCGGCAGCGATTTCATGATGCCGTTTCATGGCGCCGCGCAGCTCTCGTTCGATCAGTGCCTGCACGAGGAGTGCGAAGAAATACATGGTGAAGAACGCCTCGATGCGACCGGGGTTCTTCAGGAACACCGGTGCAATCTCGTGGACAGTCTTCAGCTGTTCGAATCGCTTCTCGATGGTGGGCTGTCCCTTGTGCGCCAGCAGGACCTGCTCTGCGGTCAGGTCTCGATCATTTGTCACCAGAGGATACGTGCCGTCTGACCGTTCGTCGTAAGTGACGGCCGCTTGGTCTACGGTCCACTCGAGATCGTAATGTCTGCGTGTGATGCGCCGATAGGCACTGTTCGGTCCCGGTCGGCCGCGGCGCGTCTGCTTGAAGGAGTGCTCGGCGCTGACCGTGCTGGTGACCTTCAGGTAGCGTCGCACGTGATAATGCTCGAGGATCTTCTCGACCTCGAAATCGATACGCGAGGCGGCCCGCAACCGGGCCTTGGGGCTGATGATGCGCGCGCGCAGCGCGGTGAACTTCTCGGTGGCCACAGCGATGTGCTCCTGGCGCCGGATGCGCTGCCGCTCAGTCAATCGGGTCGACCAGACCCACACCAGGGGCCACGCCTCCATCGAGCCGATCGGGTCACGGTACACGTACCAGCGATCGGCAGGACCCTCGTACCCCTTCGGGCAGGGTCGGTCCCAGACCAGCTGCCAGGACGGGGTATTGGACTGGATCCACTTACGGAACCGCCTGTCCTCGACCCTGGAGCGCGGCAAGACGGTCACGAAGCGCCCGCCGGCACGGTTGATCTCATCGAAATTGCCGTGCGAGCAGAGCTTCGAGTGAGCAACATTCTGCCCGAGATCAGGAAGTCCGCGTCCTTTATCGCTTCCACCCCCTTGCCGGTCAGGTTGTGTCGGTTCTGCGTCGGTGTCTGCGAGGACCAGAGCCGTACTGCATCATCTGCTCCCCAGGCAAGATCAGCGCTCCCATCCCATTGTGGATGATGGAACCAGCGGCCGCGCGACTCGGAAAGCATAGTCCCCCGCGTCTGTCACGACAGGCACTTGCGGATTTAAGGCACGAGGTCGGCCTCGCACTCTCTGCTGAACCGAAGGCCGGGGGAGTGATGCTCACCCGGAGCCACGCGAGGCGCGCCAAGAAGATCAGCGCACAAAGAAGACGACGCTGAGCGCAACGTTTGATCGGTGCGAAAGGACCAGCTGTGCCGAAATACGCCCACCGTGTGCTTGTCACTGAGCAAAGTCGTATGGTGCCGCGCGAGCAAAGGATCCTCCGGAGGGCACATGAAGAGACGATCGACGATCAAGCAACAGGCCGTGTCGCGAAGGTGGTGGAAATTCAGAGATGGCGTAGTCTCCGAGATTGAATTCGCAACCAATCACGGCGTTACAAGCGCCGGGGAAACTACGCCATGCGAAACGGTACCATGGGATCGACGAATTTGCTCGAGGGAAGCGAGTGGCTCGATCCGCTCGAGCGACAAGTGCGCGGCGGGGTGCGCCAGTTTCTGCAGGAGCTGATTGAGCAGGAAGTCACCGAGGTGCTCGGGCGGCTGCGGCACGGACGTGCCGAGGGCGCCAAAAGGCTACCGGCATGGTCACTGGCCCGGGACCGTGAGCGGCTCGTTCGGCCGAGTGGAGCTGTCGCTGCGGCGGGCACAGGTGCGTGGCGAGGACGGCCGCAGCCGTGAGTTTCACAGCGCGCTGCTGCCGCGCTACAAGCGCCTGACAAGCTCGGCGAGCGCACTGATCGCGGGGGCGTACTTGGCCGGGGTGAACACACGCCGCGTACGCTTGGCGCTCGGCAAGCTCTTTGGCGGGGCGGTGAGCAAGGACACCGTGAGTCGCGCCTGGCGCCGGGTGCAGGGGGACTTCGAGAGCTGGAACCGCCGGCGCCTCGAGGGCGAGCCGATCGTGCGGCTGATCCTCGATGGCACCGTGGTGCACGTGCGTCTCGACCGGCAGAGCACGGCGCTGTCGATCCTGGTGGCCATGGGGGTGCGGGCCGATGGGCAGAAGATGCTGTTGGGGCTGCGGGCGTTGGCCGAAGAGAGCGAGGCGGCCTGGGGCGATCTGCTGCAGGACCTGGAGTCTCGCGGCCTGAACCGGCCCGAGCTGGTGATCATCGACGGTGGTAAGGGCCTGGAGGCCGCCCTCGCTGCGTTGTGGCCGAACAGCGCAGTGCAGCGTTGCACGGTGCACAAGTTGCGCAACCTGATCGCTCATGCGCCGAAGAAGCTGCACGAGGAGCTCACCGCGGACTACAGCGCGATGATCTACGCTGAGACTGCCGCACTGGCGCTCGCCCGCCGTCAGGCGTTCCTGCGCAAGTGGCGCCTGCGTTGTCCCGGGGTGGCTCGCAGTCTCGAGGAGGCCGGCGAGCGGATGTTCACGTTCCTGCGCTATCCGCCGGTGCAGTGGAAATCGATTCGCACGACCAACGCGATCGAACGGCTGCACGAGGAGTTCAAGCGGCGTATCAAGGCGCTGTGCGTGCTGCGGTGTGCGGACACGGCCTGCATGATGTTCTGGGCGCTGCTCGCGAGTGGTCAGATCACGCTGCGCAAGGTCGATGGCTGGCAGACGCTTCACGTTCAACCAAACGCGCTTGACATCGCTGCATAACACTGTTAGAACTCAACATGTCTGGAGACGAACCATCAATTTCTACCAAGTTCCGGACACGACCCATCGCGTCCCCTCGGGAGCACTCCGCAGCAATGCTAGTGAATCGCGCGCTTCTTTCCGATTCGCGAAGGCATGACTTGCACCGTGCGCAGCTCCGCATTTTCAAAAGTGTCCGCGCCGCATCCGTTGACTCTGCCAAGAGTCTGATTGCCGCTTCATCCAGTAGTTCCGGCCGCGCCCCGCCACTTTGTAGAATTTTCCGCTCGTGTCCGATATGCCGTCCGCCAAAAGAAGAATGCAGCCCGGGACTGCGCGGCAATATGAGTCCGCCTGGGTGCGGGTGACGGGAGAGCGCGAGATCGGGCGCGCCATTGATGGGGGACAGGACCCTGGAGCCCACGATGGTAGCGGTGACCTGGTGAATGAAGGCTGGGGGCTCCGGTGCGTTCGGCCGATCAGCGGCCGCAGGCACGGACCGGTGATGACGACGGCCGCGCAGGGCTATTCGCCGCGGCCAATCGACGAAAGCGACTGAAGGCTTTTCCGAGCAACTGTTTGCGCGCGGCTACGCGTAGATCAGTGCTTGCCACCCCGTTCGATCGGCGGAGCAAATGATTCGACGGGCGGTTCGCGCTTCAATTGCGCATGCCGATTCCATTGCCCGGGGAGCCCAGCTGCAGGACGGTACTCCGGGGTGGTCAGGAAACAGGAGAACCTACGACTTTTCTGCTCGCGGCACGACTCGACAGTGCCAGAAAAATGACCGAAAGAATCACCACGAGGCGTACCGTGCCGTTGAGATAAAGTGGCAGAGACACCTTCTGTGTGGCCTCGAGGTACAGGAGCACCGTGACCAGCCCACGCGGCGCAATCCAGACGAGAGACGCGGTCCACTGCGGCTCGATCGTGCGCAGCAGAACGTATCGCACGCCATACACGATGAGCAAGATCACCGCGCACGCGGCCCAGGAGTGCAGCACGGTGAAATCCAATAAGTTTGTGGAATAGCCGAGCAGGAAGAAGAAGAAGACACGAACGGCAAACGTCAGTTCCTGCACGAGCACCTTGAATTCTCCGACCGTGGTCGGCGAAATCCTGTCCGCAATATGGTGCAGCCCGGGAAGATGCTCGAGTGCCACCTTGTTATTAAGCATCAGCCCGAACAGCAGGACCATGAGCAGCGGCGACAGATGCAGCAGCTCGCCGGAGGCGTAGAGCGCGAACAGGCCGGCAAGCAGCGGGATGTAGCGCACGTGGGCGTCAGCGCGTGTCGACACGAGAACCAGCGCCACGGAGCACACGCATGCCAGGATCAGCGAGAGGATGCCGCCGCCCGCGAGCTCGGTCAGGAATCCGCCGAGGGTGCCGCCGGAGTTGACGAGCGCGATAAAAATGAGGACTCCGAAGATATCGGACACGGAACTCTCGTAGACGACGAACTCCCGGGCGTGCGGCTCGAGGGCGTGGCTCCCCGGAATCGCCACTGCGCTACTGATCACCGCGAAGGGAGTTGCGAGGATGGCCGCCTGCACATATCCCAAATGCAGCACGTGGGCCCCGATGAGGACGAATGCGGCAGCAGACAGGATGAACGCCGCAACCGCCACTGTGGATGCCTTTGCCGCCAGTTTGATGCGTTCACGGCTCAGCTCGATGTCGAGTGCGCCCTCGAGCACGATCAGCACGAGACCGATCGCTCCGGCGATCGGCACCATGCTCTTCAATTCCGTGGTCACACCGATCATCGAGCTCAACAGCGGCTGGGCCAGCAGCCCGATGGCCATCATCACGATCACCGACGGCACTCCCGAGCGCCGTTCAAAGCGCTCCACCGCGAATGCCGCCAGCAGGAACGCCGAGGCGATCAGGATCCCGACGGAAATCATCCGAAACCTCCGGCATGCCGGCACGCGTGGGTACCCGGCGCAGAACGAGCGGCGATCGAGTCTAGCAACGGGCGAAGGAGCGGACAACGCGTGAGCCAATAGGGTCGATGCAAGATCAGCGCGCTGACAGCCGAGTCAGGGCGGCTCGTGCTCAAGATCGGCCGGCACCGTGCCGAACCTGCATATGGCCCGTAAGAGGCGAGCGCCGAAGCGACCCTCGAGGCGTCCGATGAGGCCGAGCGACGCCATTGGCGCAAAGCGGCATCCATGACCGACTTCGCTATGGCTCAGCAGCGCCTTGGAGCTGACCCGACCCGTTTTCCGCCGACCACGGAGATCGTCCCACCAAGACCATTGCGTCGCGGTAGACTGTGCTTGCCGCATCGGTCTTCCTCGTCACGACGGGCTTTTGTGGCGAGCAGGTTTTTCTCTCGCGAAAAGCGCAAGGGTTCCTACAGACCTCAGCATCAGGATGCCAAACGCCACCATCAACGACAAGGCGCCCCGCCTCGGGTCCGACGATGGCCTGATCCGCAAAACCGAGCTCATCATCAGCGGTGTCTTGCGCGGCGGCGTGCTGCTGAGCGTCGCGGTGATACTCGCCGGCGTGTGCTACTACTACGCGCTGCGTCTGCTCGGCCGAATGCCTCCCGTAACTTTTCCGGACACCTTGATGGAGGTTGGCGTAGGCATCAAGGCCGCCGAGCCGATGGCGATCGTAACCGCGGGTCTGCTCGTCCTGCTCGCCACGCCGGTGCTGCGGGTCGTTGTGTCGATTGCCGCTTTTGCGATCGAGAAAGATCGCACCTATGTCATCATCACCACGATCGTTCTGGCGATCCTGCTGTTCAGTATCTTCGGGGTCGGGGCCTATCTTGGACGGCCGGGCATGGCGGACGTCCCGAACAGCACGTTCGGCATCCTGATCTTCATCGCGCTGAGCAGCGTATTCGCGGGGTTTGTCGGCGCGCTCGCGGGGCTCGGCGGCGGTGTATTCATCGTGCCGATCCTGACGCTCGTCTTCCACGTGTCATTCGCCACTGCCATCGGCGCCTCCATCGTGTCCGTGATCGCCACTTCCTCCGGCGCGGCGGCGGTCTATGTGCGTGATCACATGACCAATCTCCGGGTCGGGATGTTTCTGGAAATCGCCACGACCGCGGGTGCGGTTTGCGGCGCCCTGGTGTCGTCCATGCTCAACGATACGGTGCTGTTCATCGTATTCGGTGTGATTCTGCTGATTTCGGCGATACCGCTGGTGATGCGTCTCGGCGAAGAATTGCCGCGGGGCGTACAGAACGACAAATGGGCCGGGCGGCTGAAATTGCCGGGCACTTACTCGGACCGCCGCACGCACGAGAACGTCCCCTACCATGTGGCGCACGTGCCGATCGGCTTCGGCATGATGTATGTGGCGGGACTGATTTCCGGCCTCCTCGGCATCGGCAGCGGCACCTTCAAGGTGCTCGCGATGGACACCGCGATGCGGCTCCCGATGAAGGTCTCGACCACCACCAGCAACTTCATGATCGGCGTGACGGCCGCGGCCTCCGCCGGAATCTTCTTTCAACGCGGGGACATAGACCCGATGATCGCCGCTCCGGTGGCGATCGGCGTGCTGGGCGGCTCCATGCTCGGCGCGAAGAC
>JAJZZR010000076.1 GCA_021797465.1 Pseudomonadota bacterium
CACGGTGGCCGTGATGTGCACTCTCGACAATCTCACGAAAGGCGCCGCCGGCGGTGCGGTGCAGTGGATGAACCGGATGTTCGGCCTGGCGGAGACCGAGGGGCTCACGACACCGGCGCCCGGTTGGACCTGAGGGGAAAGAGAGCGATATGAACGCATCGACACCGGCCCACTCCGACGCGCCCGAAACACCCCGCGATGGGCTGGCGCCGGTCTACACTCAATATCCGTTCGAGGTGGATCACGCCGAGGGGGTCTGGCTGATCAACGCGCGCGGCGAGCGCGTGCTCGATCTGTACGGCGGGCACGCGGTGGCTGCCCTCGGTTACGGTCACCCCGGGTGGACCGAAGCGCTGGTCGCGCAGACCCGCGCCTGCCAGTTCCAGACCAATGCGTTGCCGATGGCGATCCGCGTGCGCGCGGCGCAGCGGCTTCTGGCGTTCTCCCAACTCGATCTCGCCAGCGTGTTCCTGGTCAACAGCGGTGCGGAGGCCAACGAGAATGCGCTGCGGCTTGCGCTGCGGATGACGTCTCGGCCGCACGTGGCGGCGCTCGAGGGCGCCTTTCACGGCCGGACCGCGGCGGCGGCGGCCGTGACCTGGGGTTCCGAGGCTTGGTACGGCTTTCCCCACAAGCCCTTCGACGTCAGTTTCATGCCGCGGCACGATGCCGGCGCCATCGCCGAGCACGTGACCGAACGCACGGCCGCCGTCATCGTCGAGCCCGTGCAGGGACTGGCCGGCGCCGTCGATCTCGGCGCGCCCTACCTCGCCGCATTGCGCGAGCGCTGCGACCGGGTCGGTGCGTTGTTGATCTTCGATGAGGTGCAATGTGGCCTCGGTCGCGTGGGCGCGCCGTTCGCCGCCACGCTGTACGGCGTCACGCCGGACCTGCTGACGACGGCAAAAGCGCTCGGCAACGGCTTTCCATGCGCGGCGCTGCTGGCGTCGGCGCGGGTATCGGCCGCATTGAAGATCGGTCAGCTCGGCACGACCTACGGCGGCGGCCCGATGGCCTGTGCGGCCTTGCTGGCCTGCATCGAGGCGATCGAATCGCAGCAGCTGCTGGAGAACGTCCGGAACATGTCGGAGACCATCCGGCGCACCTGCCTGGTCGGGCCGGTGAGCGCCATTCAGGGCGAGGGGCTGCTGCTTGGGCTGCGGATGCGCCGCCCGGCCAAGCAGGTCCAGGCCGAGCTGCTGCGCCGCGGCATCCTGGCCGGCACGGCGACCGATCCCGAGATCCTGCGGTTGCTGCCGCCCTTCATTCTCCAGGCGCAGCACGTCGACCTGCTGCGCCGGGCGCTGGCGGACATCGGCGAATGAAACGATTCCTCGACCTGGCGGAGCTCGCACGCGAGGAGGTGCTCGCGCTGCTGGAGTTGGCCGGACGGCTGGAGCGGCAGCCAGAGCCGCGCGCGCTCGAGGGCAAGATCCTGGGCCTGCTGTTCATGAACCCTTCGCTGCGTACGCTGGCCTCGATGCAGGCCGGCATGGCGCGGCTCGGCGGCGGCTCATTCGTGATCACACCGGGACAGGGCACCTGGCAGCTCGAGACACGCCTCGGTGCGGTGATGAGCGGCGCGGCCGCAGAACACGTGCGTGAAGGCATCCCGGTGCTGGCCTCCTATTGCGATGCGCTCGGCATCCGCGCCTTCGCCGACGGCCGCGATCTAGCCGCCGATCTGGCCGAGACAAACTTCAATGCCATGGCGGCGTTGACCGCGAAGCCGCTGATCAACCTCGAGTCCGCCGTCAATCATCCCTGTCAGGCGCTTGCCGACTGGAAGACGATGGACGATCTGGGCGTGCCGCGGCATGGCCGCTTCGTGCTCTCCTGGGTCTATCACCCCCGGCCCTTGCCGCTGGCGGTCCCGGCCGCGGCGCTGCACATGGCGGCGTTGCGCGGGATGGAGATAGTGGTGCTGCGGCCCGAAGGCTTTGCGCTGCCGCAGGCGATCATGGACAAGGCTCGTCGCGCCGCGTCGATCAGCGGCGGCTCGATTCGCGAGAGCGACGTACGGCGAGAGGCCCTCGCGGGCGCGGATGTCATTTACGCCAAGGAATGGGGTGCGACCGAATGTTACGGCGATGCGGCGGCGGACGCGCGTCTGCGCGGTGCGCGCACCGACTGGTGCGTGCGCGGCGATTGGTTCGAGCACGCGGCGCCGAACTGCCGCCTGATGCATTGCCTGCCTGTGCGGCGCAACGTCGCCGTGGCCGACGAGGTCCTCGATGGCCCGCGCAGCGTCGTGCTGCGCGAGGCGTACAATCGCCTGACGGCGCAAGTGGCGGTGTTGTACCGTCTACTGAAGGGGCTGTGATTCAGCCATGACTATCGATTTTTGGACGAAGGCTTTCAACTGACATGATCATGCAACCCGGGGACCAGACGCTGGCCATACGCGCGCTGAAGAGCGCGGCACCCTACATCCGCATGTATCGCGGCAAGACGTTCGTGGTGAAGGTCGGCGGCGGGGTGTTTGTCGACGCCGCCGCGACGCGCGCGCTCATCGAGCAGATCGCCCTGTTGCATTATTTCGGCGTCCGCGTCGTGTTCGTGCACGGCGGCGGTCCGCAAGTCACCGAGCTGGCCAACGCGCTCGGTGTGGACTCGCGCATGGTGGAGGGCCGCCGCGTCACCGACCGCCGCTCGATAGACGTTACCGCGATGGTGCTCAACGGCACGATCAATACCCACATCCTGGGCGTGTGCCGCGAGCTGAACATCGAGGCCGTCGGGGTAAGCGGCGTCGATGCCGGCCTGGTGCATGCGCACAAGCGTCCGCCGGTCAAGATGGCCTCGAATGGCGAATTGGTCGATTTCGGGTTCGTGGGCGACATCGACGTGGTCGATCCGACGGTATTGCGCAAACTCCTGGACAGCAATCTGATGCCGGTGGTGAGTCCGCTGTCGGCCGACGACGAAGGAACCCTGCTCAACATCAATGCCGACACGGTGGCCGCCGCCCTGGCCGCGGCGCTCGGCGCCGAGAAGCTCGTCCTGTGCACTGGCGCGCCGGGAATCCTCGCTGATCGGGCTGATCCGGGCTCGCTGATCTCTTACACCGATCTGGCCGGCCTGCGCGAGCTGCGCGAGCAGGGAGGCATTGCCGAGGGCATGCTGCCGAAGGCCAAGGCCATCGAAGCGGCCATTCGCGGCGGGGTGCGCCGCGTCCACGTGGTGTCGTACCAGGCGCCGGAGGGCATCCTCGGCGAGGTGTTCACCAACGAGGGGACCGGCACGTTGATCGTCGCGGACGTCACTGCGCTGACGCCGGCCGAACAGCAGGGTGCGGGGAG
Source organism: Pseudomonadota bacterium (assembly GCA_021797465.1). Lineage (GTDB taxonomy): Bacteria > Pseudomonadota > Gammaproteobacteria > Steroidobacterales > Steroidobacteraceae > 13-2-20CM-66-19. The sequence goes on from JAJZZR010000076.1 coordinate 3,303, forward strand.
CTGAGCATGAGCCGGCTGTGGGACAAAGGCGCGCCGCTCGATGAGCGGGTGCTGCGCTTCACCGCCGGGGAGGATTTCAACCTCGACGAGCGGCTCATCGCCTATGACATCCGCGCGTCGATTGCGCATGCCGAGATGCTGCACGACCGGGGATTGCTGGCCCAAGCGGACCTCGAGGCCATCCGCGGCGGCCTGACGGCGCTCGGCGAAGCCCATGCCCAGGGGCAGTGGCACGTGGAGCTCGCCGACGAGGATGGGCACACCGCCTTGGAGCGCCGGTTGATTGAACGAATCGGCGCCGCGGGGGGCCGTGTCCATCTCGGACGCTCGCGTAACGATCAGGTGCTCACCGCCCTGCGGCTCTATCTGCGCGAGGCGGTCGAGGAACTGAGCGCCGGCGCGATATCGGTCGCGGAGGCGCTGGAGCGGCTCGGCGTGCGCGAGCAGACCACGGCGCTCCCGGGCTACACGCACATGCAGCAGGCGATGCCGAGCTCGGTGCCGTTGTGGGCTGGCGGCTTCGCCGCCGAGATCCGCGACGATGCGGAGGCCCTGCGCCACGTCCATCGTCGCCTGGGCCGCAATCCGCTCGGATCGGCGGCCGGCTACGGCACGCCGGGTCTGCCGCTCGACCGCGAGGCGACACGCGAGAAGCTCGGATTCGCGTCCGTGCAGGAACCCGTGACCGCCGTGCAGCTCTCCCGCGGTAAGGCTGAGGCGGAGCTGCTCTTCCACGTCACGGTCCTGCTGCAGGACGCCGGACGCCTGGCCGCCGACGTGCTGCTCTTCTACACGGAGGAATTCGGCTTTGTGCGGCTGCCGGAGGCGTTCACCACCGGCTCCTCGATCATGCCGCAGAAGCGCAATCCGGACGTCTTCGAGCTGATCCGCGGCCGCTCGGCGACCGCCCAGGCATGCCTGCTGGAGGCCTTGGCCATCTGTGCCAAGCTTCCGTCGGGCTACCAACGCGATCTGCAGCTGTTGAAATTTCCGCTGTTTCGCTCCATCGATTTGGCGCTGGAGACGCTCGGCATCCTGCCCGGCGCGCTCGACGCGCTCTCGTTCCGGGCCGAGCGCATCCGGTTAGACCCGGCGATCCACGCTGCCGAGGAAGCCAACCGCCTGGTCGTGCGCGAGGGCATTCCCTTCCGCGAGGCCTACCGGCGCGTGGCGGCGAAGCTCAAGGAAGCGGAATAGACCGGGCCTCCCAGCGCAGCAGGCTCGCCGCCGGCGCACTGTCGGCTCCCATGACCGCGACGTCCCGTCCTGGACGCCAGATCGACAAGATCAGCACCGCGGTGCATTAGTGATTGCAGGAGGTAAGGTAGGCGCCTGTGCCTCCTGGTCCTGGTGGGTGTTGGTGTGAGGGCGGCCGGCTGAGGTGTGCTTGTAGCCGAAGACGAACTCCGGTGGGGTGAGCGGCCGCGGCGGCTTCTCGCAGAACGAGGCCTGCATACCCTGGTCGTCCCGCTGCTCGTCGGCCTTTGGCCGCGCGGTCGAAGAACTCGAGGCTCCGGGATCGGGCCGGATGATGCCGAGGCTGCGCCCGGTGGATCGGTTCTCGTGCTGGAGCGTATCGAGAGAGGCGGCGATGCGCGGCTGCCGGAGCTTGACTTGGCGATCATCGGGGAGTTTGCCGCCGTGCTCGATGATGCAAATGGAATCGTGATCGGCCCGGAAGCGTGTCCGCAACTCCATATCGGCGGTGTGATCACGCCGCCTCGGCTTCCTCTGCACGTAACTGATTGATAGTATTATTGTCCAAGGCCGCCCACGGAACCGCCCTTTACTTTTACTGTGCGGCCACGACGAAGCAAGGTCATTCTTGAATGTTGAGCTTCCGTCCGGGCCATTTCCGGCGGCGCACCCGGGCGGCATGCCGTCTCGGCGTGTCCGGTTCACCGTGCGACCCGGATGCCGCGCGCGCTCGCGCGGACGGTTCAGGCATAATGCCGCCGTGATCGGCCAGGTGCGCTCTCGGAATCTGCCGCGGCCGGCGCCTTCGGAACGGGCCTTCCGCGGCGGCGACGCCTTCTATCTCCCGAATTTCTGCGCTTCGCGGGCCGCGTTCGCCATCGTCGTTGTGGCGGAGCTGACCGCCATCGTTGTATCGATCGCGCGCAGCGCGGCGCAGGGCTTCTGGTCGGAGCTGGCGCTCAGTTCGCTGTTTCTCCTGTGGGTCGGATTGATGTCGGCGGCGCTGCTGTGCGTGCTGCGCCCGCTGCTCGCGCGGCTCGGGGAGCAACGGGGCTCGAGTGTCGCGCTGGCGCTGATGACCGCGGTGGTCGCGGCGATATCCGCCGGCGTGTTTCTGCTCGGCCACTCGCATCTGGTACGGGCCGCCGGCGCGGACGCTCTGTTCCCGCGGCGCCTCGGGCCGTTCGTGATGCGCAACACGGCCATCGGCTTCGTCATCGCGGCCGTGACGCTGCGCTATTTCTACGTCACGCACCAATGGCGGCGCAACATCGAGCTGCGCGCCGCGGCGCGGGTGCACGCCCTGCAGGCGCGTATCCGTCCGCATTTCCTGTTCAACAGCATGAACACCATCGCCGCGCTGACTCGCACCGCGCCACACGAGGCCGAGCAGGCCGTGCAGGATCTGGCCGACTTGTTTCGGGCCTCGCTTGCCGAGCCGCTCGAGACCATTACGCTCGCCGATGAGCTCGAGATCGCACGCACCTATCAGCGCATCGAGCAACTGCGTCTCGGCGAGCGGCTGCGCGTGATCTGGCGTGTCGAGGCTCTGCCGCTCGATGCGCGTGTGCCGGGACTGCTGCTGCAGCCGCTGCTCGAGAACGCGATCTACCACGGCATCGAGCCGCGACCGGCCGGCGGCATCGTCGAAGTCAACGGCGAGCGCGCGGGCGAACTGCTCTCGCTGGTGGTGCGCAATCCACTCGGCGCGCGGGTGCGCGAGAGTGAGGGCAATCAGCTCGCGCTGCAGAACATCCGTGAGCGTCTGACGCTGCACTACGGCGCGCGGGCGGTGCTGAAAGCCGGCCGTTTCGACGAGGAATATATCGTGACGCTGCGGTTTCCGTACATTCCGGCGCTGGCGCCTGCGAGCGGCGCGGGCAGCTGAGGGCGGACCATGCTCAGGGTGCTCATCGTCGATGACGAGCCGCCGGCGCGCGAGCGGCTCGGTCAGCTGTTCGCGGATATCGACGGCGCGACGATCGCCGGGGAGGCCTCCACGGGGCTCGAGGCGCTCGAGCAGGCGGTGCGTCTGGCGCCGGATGTCGTGCTGCTCGATGTGCGCATGCCCGGACTGGACGGCATCGAGACGGCGCGTCATCTGGGTGTTCTGCAGGAGCCACCCGCGGTCATTTTTACCACCGCATACGATCAATACGCGGTCCATGCCTTTGAAACGCACGCGGCCGGCTATCTGCTCAAGCCCATCCGCAAGGAAAAGCTCGCCGCGGCGCTCGCGCATGCGGGACGGCTGACGCGTCCGCAGCTGCGGCAGTTGGCCGCGGCGACCGGCGCCCGCGGCCGGACACACATCGCGGCACGACGCCGCGATCACGTCAGCCTGATCGCCGTGGAAGAGATTCTGTATTTCCAGGCGGATCAGAAATACACCACGGTCCGGCACACCCAGGGCGAGGATCTGATCGAGGAGTCGCTGCGCACGCTCGAGGAGGATCTCGGGGCGGAATTCGTGCGCATCCATCGCAATACACTGGTCAATACCCGCTACCTGCAGCGCATCGTGCGCGACGCGGACGGGCGCTATTGCGTTCTGCTACGCGGATGTTCCACTTCATTACCGGTCAGTCGCCGCCTCGCCGGTGAGCTGCGCGAGCGGTTCAGGGTCTGACCGCGGGCAGGCAGTTACGGTATGCTCGCGTCGATGCGCATCGGCTTTACCAAGATGCACGGCCTCGGCAACGACTTCGCGGTGTTCGATGCGCCGGCCGGGCCCTCGCCCCTAGCGCAGGAGCAGCTGCGCCGGCTCGCCGACCGCCACACCGGCATCGGATTCGACCAGGCGCTGCTGCTGCAACCGCCGCAGCGAGCCGAGACGGATGCGTTCTACCGCATCTTCAACGCCGACGGGCGCGAAGTGGAGCAGTGCGGCAACGGCGCACGCTGCATTGCCGCATTGCTCGCGGGGCGCGGCGTCGGCCGCGGCGGCGCCGTCACGCTCGACAGTCCGGCCGGTCTGGTGCACGCGCGTGTGCGACCCGGCGGGCCGGTCTCGGTGGACATGGGGCCGGTGCGCTTCGATCCGGCTGCCCTGCCGTTCGATGCACCACAGGAAGCCGACCGCTATCGACTCGAGGTCGACGGCGAGGTGCTCGAGATCGGTGCGGTCTCAATCGGTAATCCCCACGCCGTACTCGCCGTCGACTCGGTCGACACGGCGCCGGTGGCGCGCCTGGGTCCGGCGATCGAGCATCATCGGCGCTTTCGCAAGCGGGTCAACGCCGGGTTCATGCAGGTGCTCGACCGCACGCACATCCGTCTGCGCGTGTACGAGCGCGGCGCCGGCGAGACGCTCGCCTGTGGCACCGGCGCATGCGCGGCGGTGGCGGTCGGGCACCGCTGGGGCCTGCTCGATCGCGACGTCAGCGTCGGCGCGCGCGGCGGCGAGCTGCTCGTCAGCTGGGGCGGCTCCGGCGAGCCGATCTGGCTGACCGGACCGGCTCAAGTCGCCTTTGAAGGTCACATCGATCTATGAGGAGCTTCCACTCATCATGACAACACGCGAAGCCCACGGAATCACCACGAGCGAAGTGGACGAGGAGTCCATCGCCGCATTCCTGCAACACAATCCGGATTTCTTCGAGCGCCACCAGGCGTTGCTGTTGCGCATGCGGCTGCCGCATGCGCGCGGCGGCTCGACCATCTCGCTCGTGGAGCGTCAGATCGAGGTGATGCGCGAGAAGCACGCGCAACTGGAGGGCAAGCTCGCCGAGCTGGTCGCCATAGCCCGCGCCAACGATGTCGTCGCCGACAAGCTGCACCGCTTCACTCGGCGGTTGCTGCTGGCCGGCAGCCGCGCGGATGCGATCGGGCGGATCGAGGCCAGCCTGCGCGAGGACCTCGACGCCTTTCACAGTGTACTGCTGCTGATCGGGGAATACCCGGACCTGGCTCCGCAGCGCTTCGTGCATACCGTGACCCGGGAAAGCCCGGTGCTGAAGTCCTTCGAGACGCTCTTCAGCGGCGGCAAGCCGCGCTGTGGTCAGGCACGCGATTCGCACCGCGAGCTGCTGTTCGGACCGGACTTGGCGCAGATCGCCTCCGTGGCGCTCGTGCCGCTGATCGACAAGGGGGCGCCGCTCGGCGTTCTGACGCTCGGCAGTCCCGATCGCGATCGATTCCATCCGGGCATGAGCACCGAATTCCTGGCCCGCATGGCGGATCTGATCGTCGATGCCCTGACGTTGCGCCGCGGCGCCTGAGCGCAACCGGCCGCGGCGGTGCCGATGAGTCCCGGAGCGAGCGACTGGCTGGAGCGGTTCCGGCGCTACCTGGCGAACGAGCGGCGCGCATCGCCGCACACCGTCTCGAGCTACCTGCGCGATCTGCGCGCGCTCGGCGCATTCTGCGAGCAGGAGAGGATCCCGGAATGGAGCGGGCTCGACGCCGCCCGTGTGCGCGTGTTCGCCGCGAAAGCGCATGCCGGCGGACTGGCCCCGCGCAGCGTTCAGCGGCGCCTCTCGGCGGTGCGCAGCTTTTTCGATTTCCTGTTGCGGGAAGCCCAAGTGCAGCGTGAGCGGGGCGCCGCCGGCCCGGGCGGCGACTTGCGGGCGCTGCGGGGCAATCCGGCAATCGAGGTGCGCGCGCCGAAGGCGGCGCGCCGGCTTCCCGGTACGCTGGACGCGGATCAGATGGCGCGGCTGCTGGCCCTCACGGACACCACGCCCATCGCGGTTCGCGATCGCGCCATCATGGAGCTGCTGTACTCCTCAGGACTGCGCCTCGCCGAGCTCACCGGGCTCGACCTGGAGCATCTCGATCTGCGCGACCGCACGGTGCGTGTGCTCGGCAAAGGGCGCAAGGAGCGCGCCGTGCCCGTCGGCCGCAAAGCCGTGCAGGCGCTCGAGCGCTGGCTGAAGCAGCGCGCGGCCGGGGCGGCCGGGGCCGAGCGGGCGCTGTTCGTCGGGCGCGGCGGCCGGCGGCTCGGCCGCAGACAGATCGAGAAGCGCATCCTGTATTGGGCGCGCCGGCAGGGCCTGCCGCAGCACGTGTATCCGCACTTGTTCCGTCATTCCTTCGCCTCGCATCTGCTCGAATCCGGCGCCGAACTGCGCGGCGTGCAGGAACTGCTCGGTCATGCCGACATTGCCACGACGCAGATATACACTCACCTTGATTTCCAGCATCTCGCCCGCATCTACGATACGGCGCACCCGCGGGCACGGCGCAAATCTTGATGCGCGGGACTTGTGCGCCATCCGCTGACTCGAACCGGCAAGCAATTCATGACTGATCATACATCCTGCTTCGATCCGCACGGCACGACCATCCTCGGCGTTCGCCGCAACGGCAGCGTCGCGCTCGGGGGCGACGGCCAGGTAACTCTGGGCAACACCGTGATGAAGGGCAATGCCCGCAAGGTTCGCCGCCTGTACAATGACAAGGTGCTTGCCGGCTTTGCCGGCGGCACCGCCGACGCGTTCACCCTGTTCGAGCGCTTCGAGGGCAAGCTGGAGAAATACGGCAACCTGACCCGCGCGGCCATCGAGTTGGCCAAGGACTGGCGCGCCGACAGATACCTGCGCCGTCTGGAGGCGCTGCTGCTGGTGGGCGACCCGGATAAACTGTTCGTGATCTCCGGCAATGGAGACGTGATCGAGCCGGAATTCGAGACGGCCGCCATCGGTTCCGGCGGACAGTTCGCCCTGTCGGCCGCGCGGGCGCTGCTCGCGGCCTCGGAACTTCCCGCCCGCGACATTGTCCAGCGTTCGCTCGAGATCGCCGCCGACATCTGTATCTACACCAACCGCAATCTGACCATCGAGGAACTGAGGCACGACGCGTCCTGAGGGACTCGGCGGACGCCACACATCATGTCCACGCTCACTCCCCGCGAGATCGTCCAGGAGCTCGACAAGCACATCATCGGTCAAAACGCCGCCAAGCGCGCCGTCGCAATCGCGCTGCGCAACCGCTGGCGGCGCATGCAGGTGCTCGAGCCGTTGCGCCAGGAGATCACACCGAAGAACATCCTGATGATCGGGCCGACCGGCGTCGGCAAGACCGAGATCGCGCGCCGCCTCGCGCGGCTGGCGAATGCGCCATTCGTCAAGATCGAGGCCACGAAATTCACCGAGGTGGGTTACGTCGGGCGCGATGTCGATTCGATCGTCAAGGAGCTGGCCGACGTCGCGGTCAAGATGACGCGCGAGCAGGAAATGGAGAAGGTGCGGCAACGCGCCGCTGCGGCCGCCGAGGAGCGCGTGCTCGATGCGCTGCTGCCCAAGGCGCGCGTGATGGGCTTTTCGACCGACGAGCCGCCGCAACCTCGCGATGCCGATACTCGGGAGAAATTCCGGTGCATGCTGCGGGCCGGCGAGCTCGACGAGCGCGAGATCGAGATCGAGCTGCGCTCGATGCCGATGGGCGTGGAGATCATGGCGCCCCCGGGGATGGAAGAGATGCAGCAGCAGCTGCAGTCGATGTTCCAAAATCTCGGCGGCTCGCGCACCCGCAGCCGCAAGCTGAAGGTGCGCGAAGCGGTGAAGCTGCTGGTCGAAGACGAGGCGGCCAACCTGATCAACGAGGAGGAGCTGAAGATCAAGGCGGTCGAGAATGCCGAGCAGAATGGCATCGTGTTCATCGATGAGATCGACAAGGTGACGCGGCGGCAGGAGACACTGGGCGCCGATGTATCGCGCGAAGGCGTGCAGCGCGATCTTCTGCCGCTCGTGGAAGGCTCGACGGTGGCCACCAAGTACGGCCCGGTCAAGACCGACCACGTGCTGTTCATCGCCTCGGGCGCCTTCAGCCTGTCGAAGCCCTCGGATCTGATTCCCGAGCTGCAAGGGCGCCTGCCGATCCGCGTGGAGCTGGATTCGCTGAAGGTCGAGGACTTCGTGCGCATCCTGACCGAGCCGGATGCCTCGCTCACCGCCCAATACCAGGCCCTGATGAGCACCGAGGGCGTCACGGTGCGGTTCTCCACCGACGGCGTGCAGCGCATCGCGCAGATCGCCTATGAGGTCAACGAGCGGACCGAGAACATCGGCGCGCGGCGCCTGCACACCGTCATGGAGCGGTTGCTCGAGGCGGTTTCATACGATGCGTCCGAGCAAGCTGGCGCCGATATCACCATCGACGCGCACTACGTCGATGAGCATGTGGGCAGTCTTGCCCACGACGAGGATCTCAGCCGCTACATCCTCTGACCCGACTCCCCGGGCGGCGTGCCGCGCGTGCCAACCATGGCGGCGGAGCGCCGCTTCCCGGCGTCAATCTTGGTCAGCATGGCGGCGGTTCCGCCGTCCGGTCTGTGGTCGGCCGTCGACCGCCGCCGAGCCGTTCACGCGTGCGGGTGATCGTGGACCCACTGGGCGAGGAAGTTGATGAGCTGGATCGTCCGCCGGTCGCCGCTCGCCAGGCGCGACTCATTTCCGTGATAAGAGAAGAACGACGGTCCGGTCTTGAAGCGTCCGTCGACGATGATCGTCGGCGTGGCGGTGATCTGAAACACCGTTCCCAGCTGGCGCGCCCTTTCCAGCTCGACGTGCACGTCGAATGAGTTGTAGGCGTTGACGAAGGCGCTGCCGGAGATGCCATGTCGCTCGGCGAAGGCTTCCTGGAGCGCGATCGTTTGCGCCTTGGTGCCGCCGAGCATGACGTTCTCGTTACCGCCCGCCGCGAGCTCGAGCCGGTGGATGGTGCGGAACGCGGTCGGGATCAAATCGTCCCGTCGTAGCGCCAGAAGCGTGTAGAACAGCCGCGCATCCGACACCTGCAAAGGCGCCCACATGACCGGTACTTGCACGAAGTGCACGTAGGCCGGCTTGGTCTTTCGCCAGGCGACGATGTGGGGCTCGAGCGCATGGCAGAACGGGCAGGCCAGGTAGAAGAACTCCATGACCTGCACCTTGCCCGGCGGCGCGTTCGTGGGCTGGGCGGGATCGAGCACCTTGTAGTTGGTGCCGGCCTTCCACCGGCTGCTGACCGGCAGGTTGGCCGCCGCGGCGCGGGCGCCCAGTCCGCCGACGAAACACGCCAGCAGCGCAACCGAAACGGCCAGCCCTCCTGAATTGCGTACGACTCGCATCGATTTAGCTCCTTTGCACGTGTTCGTGGTCCCACTTGGCCAGGAAGTCGATCAGCTCGATCAACTGCTGCTCGCCGCCCGCCTTGTCAGGATTGGTCTTGTACCGTCCATCGACGATGATGGTCGGCGTGGAGTCCACCTCGTAGGTCTGCTGGATCTCCTCAGCCTGCTGCAGATGCGTGTTGACGTCGAACGAGCCGTAGGCGCTGGCGAATGCCGCGGCCGAAACGCCGTTCTTCGCGGCGAACGCCTCCTGCATCCTCAAGGTGTTGCCGGGGCTGCTGCCCACCAGGATGGACTCCGAGCCGGTTCGGGTCTCCAGCGCATGGATGTATTGGAACGCCTTTCCGATCAGATCGTTCCGTCCGAGGGCCTCCAGCGTATAGAAGAGCCGGGCATGCGCCTGCTGCACCGGACCCCACATCACCGGCACGCGCACGAACTGCACGTAGGCCGGCTTGGTCTTTCGCCAGGCGCGGATGTAGGGCTCGAGCGCATAGCAGTGCGGACAGGCCAGCCAGAACACCTCCATGACTTGCACCTTGCCCGGGGGCGCGTTGGTGGGCTGCGCCGGGGAGACCACGTCGTAGTTGACGCCGGGCTGCCACCGGCTGCTGGCCGGCAGGGCCAGCGGGCTGTCCGCGGCCGAGCGGATCGAGTCGGAGGAGGCGCCGTTCGAGGCACCCGGCTGTGCGGCCGTGTTGCCGGCCGACGCACTCGCGCTCGCGGCGGCTTGCGACGCGGCGCTGCTCGAGGCCGGTGGCGGCTGGCGGGAGCTGCAGGCGCACAGCGCAAGGACGGCCACGGCGGACAAAGCGAGCTGGCGGATCATGGTCTGGGCTACTCCTGAAATCTGGACTGCCTAACGCAAACCTTGCACGTACGAGGCCACCGCCTGCATCTGCGCGGAGGTCAGACGTTTGGCGATCGTGAACATGATGCCGCCGTTGGGTGTCGTCGTGGCGGGATCGGGTCCGCTGTAGCGCGTGCCGTCGGCGTAGCTTTGCAGCTGCGCGACCACGTAGGCCGACTGCTGAGCACGCAGCGCCGGGTAGCCGGCCGCCGGATTGCCGTGGCCGGTCGGTCCGTGGCAGGCGGCGCACGCCGGCACGTCGCGCGCGCGGTCACCGGAGATGTACAGCGCCCGTCCGGCCTTCCACAACGCCGGGTCGGCGTCGAGGCCAGCCGGAGTCTGGGCCGCGAAATACACCGCCAGATCGTCGATGTCTCGGTTCGAGAGCCCGGCGGCCATTGCGGACATGATGGGATTAGGGCGCCTGCCGTCGCGAAACAGATGCAGCTGCTCATCCAGGTAGACGGCGCTCTGTCCCGCCAGCCGGGGATACGCTGGATTGGCACTGTTGCCATTGGGTCCATGACAGGCGAAGCACATCGTGGCCTTGGTCGCTCCGGCCTGCACCGTCCCCTGAGTATACGGATCAGGCGTGACCACCGGCGCGCCGGGAGGGCCCGCGATGGCCAGCCCGGCCGAGAATGCCGCGACGACGGCTGCAAGGGCGAGGGGAACGCGTTTTTTCGCCATGGCTCGCTCTCTTTGATTCCGACCCGATGGTGCGAAAGCCCGGAATTGTACACTAGGCGAATGAGCGCATTTCCACACGCAAAGTTTCTGCTGAGCGCCGCCGCGGCCGCGCAATTTCCCGCCGATCACGGCACCGAGGTGGCATTCGCGGGCCGCTCGAACGCCGGCAAATCGAGCGCGATCAATGCGCTAGTGGCGCAGCGGGCGCTCGCGCGCGCCAGCAAGACACCTGGACGCACCCGGTTGATCAACTTCTTCGCGCTCGCCGCCGAGGCGCGCCTGGTGGATTTGCCGGGCTACGGCTATGCCAGCGCGCCGGAGCGGGAGCGGCGTGCCTGGCCGGCGCTGCTCGAAGCGCTGCGCCGGCGCGACTCGCTGCGGGGCGTGTTTCTGATCGTGGATGCGCGACGCGGACTCGGCGAGGGGGATGCGGCGCTGTTGCAGTGGGCGGTGGGCCGGCCGGTTCACGTGCTGCTCGCCAAGTGCGACAAGCTCTCCCGCGCCGAGGGACGCAAGACGCTCGCGGACGCCCAAGAAGCCCTGGGTGAAGGGGCGACGGTACAGCTGTTCTCGGCGCACGGTGGAGAGGGTGTCGAGCAGGCTCGACAGGTGCTGGGCGCCTGGCTCGCAATCCAGTCTTAAAAGACCCCGATGGCCGCGCGGGCCACCGGGGCAGACCAACCCGGCACAGGTCTCGTGTGAACCGGGTTTTGACCCGCTCAGGGAGGGAAGCGGGGAGTGCCGTAGCACTCATAAAATTCGACCGGGGCGGCGCCGGGAAGTTCCGTGCCGCCGGGGGGTCCTCGGGGCTAGTTTTATATACAGTTTCACGGAGGGAAGCCCGGTCCCCAGAATGACGCCGCATGCCACGGCCGGGAGGCCGGCGCCCCGCAGTCCATCGGAGACATCATGGTGAAACTCCGCGATCTCAGTCTGATGCGCACGCAAGCCTATGTCGGCGGCCGTTGGATCGATGCGGATTCCGGCGCGCGCGCCGCGGTCCGCAATCCGGCCACCGGCGCCACTCTCGGCACCGTACCGGAACTCGGTGGCGCCGAGACCCGCCGAGCGATCGAGGCGGCGCACGCGGCCTTCCCGGCCTGGGCGGCCAAGACCGCCGGCGAGCGCGCGGCGCTGCTCGAGCGCTGGTACGCGCTGTTGATGGAGCAGCAGGATGATCTGGCGACGCTGATGACCGCCGAGCAGGGCAAGCCCCTGACGGAAGCGCGCGGGGAGATCACCTACGCGGCCTCGTTCATTCAATGGTTCGCCGAGGAGGCTAAGCGTCTCTACGGCGAGATCATCCCCGGGCATCAGCGCGACAAGCGGCTCCTGGTGCTGCGCCAGCCGGTAGGCGTGGTCGGCGCCATCACGCCGTGGAACTTTCCGGCCGCGATGATCACACGCAAGGCGGGGCCGGCGCTGGCCGCGGGCTGCACGTTCGTGTGCAAGCCGGCGATCCAGACGCCCTTCTCCGCGCTCGCGCTGGCCGAACTCGCCGAGCGCGCAGGCATCCCGCCCGGGGTATTCAATATCGTCACCGGCAGCGATGCAGCTGTGATCGGCGCGGAGCTCACGGGCCATCCGCGGGTGCGCAAACTCACCTTCACCGGCTCGACGGCGGTGGGCAAAACCCTGATGGCGCAATGCGCCGGCACGGTGAAGAAGATCTCGCTCGAACTCGGCGGCAATGCGCCGTTCATCGTGTTCGACGATGCCGATCTCGACGCCGCGGTCGCCGGTGCGATCGCCAGCAAGTATCGCAACTCCGGCCAGACCTGCGTGTGCGCCAATCGTCTGCTGGTGCAAGGTGGCGTGTATGACGCCTTCGCGCACAAGCTGCGGGACGCGGTCGCCAAGCTTCGTGTCGGCGACGGCCTGTCAGGGCCCACCGATCAGGGACCACTGATCGATGCGCGGGCCCTTGCCAAGGTGGAGCGCCACCTCGCCGATGCCGTGGAGAAAGGGGCGCGCATCCTGCTCGGGGGCCACCGTCATGCGCTCGGCGGCACGTTCTTCGAGCCGACCGTGGTGACCGGCGCAACCGCCGAGATGCTGATGGCGCGCGAGGAGACCTTCGGACCGGTCGCGCCGCTGTTTCGCTTCGCCACCGAGGCCGAGGCGATCGAAATGGCCAACGATACCGAGTTCGG
>JAJZZR010000422.1 GCA_021797465.1 Pseudomonadota bacterium
CGAGACGATGCATCGCTCCAACAGGGAGAAAGTGCCCTGGAGCTTTCCGAGCGCGGCATTCTCCGAGATCCACCGCAGGCAGGCGCCTTTCTTCGCGGGCGGCTCGATCGAGTAGGCGTTGCGGAATTCCACCGGCGGCGCGCCCAAGACCCTGAGCGAGCCGGCCATCAGCCAGCAGTCGCTCTGGTGCGTCACCTCCGTGCGCCATTCCGCCGGCAACGGCTCGCCGTCCTCGCGCCAGAATGTCCCGGTGCCCGTCCACACGCCGGGCTCGAGCAGATACGTGTGGCTCATCGGGCGCGGCTCTCCAGAGGATTGGAACGGATTTACGGCGCGCTGCGGCACGCCGCGGCAGCGCTGGTCGAATCGCGAATCACCAGACGCGGCGAGAGGATCATGTTCTCGGCCGCTCGTCCCTCGAACTGGTTGATCAGACTCTGCACCAGAGCCTCGCCGGCACGCTTGGTGTCCTGGGACACCGTGGTCAGCGAGGGGCGCGTGACCGCGCCCATGGGTATGCCGTCGAATCCCACTACGGCGACGTCCTCCGGAACGCGCTGGCCGGCGGCCGCGAGCGCCCGCATGGCGCCAATGGCGATCAAGTCGCTGGCACCGAATACGGCATCGAACTCCACGCCGCGCTCGAGCAGCCTGTTCAGTCCTGCCACGCCCGAGTTTTCGGTCGAGACAGCCGGCACTTGCAGACGCCGATCGACGCCCACACCCGCATCGTCCAATGCCGCGCAATAGCCCAGGTAACGATCCGCCATTTCCGGTGCCGAAGGCTCGATTTCACCGATGAAGGCGATGCGCTGGCGGCCAAGACCGATAAGGTGCTCGGCCGCAAGCCGTCCGCCTGCGACGTTGTCGCAGCCGACGGAAACGCCGGGATGATCCGGCAGCACGTGGCCCCAACGCACCAGATGCGCACCATGCTTGATCAGCGTCTCGAGGCGCTCGCGATAGGCCATGTAGTCGCCGTAGCCGAGCAGAATGATACCGTCGGCCTTGTGGCTGTCCTCGTAATCGGCTAGCCAATCTCGCAGCAGGTCTTGGAAAGAGACGAGCAGATCGTAGCCTCGGCGCGAGCAGGTGCGGATGATCGAGCCCAACATCGGGTGGAAAAACGGATTGATGGACGAGTCATCGGTGGTAGGGTCCTCGAAGAACAACAGCGCCAGCGTCCCGGTGTGCTTGCGGCGCAGGCTCGATGCGTTCTTGTCGACGTGGTAGTTGAGCTGGCGGGCCACCTCGAGAATGCGCTCGCGGGTGGCGGGGGAAACCATCGGGTCGCCGCGCAGCGCTCGCGATACGGTCGATTGCGAGACGCCGGCCAGGTGCGCGATGTCGAGTGAATTAGCCGGATGACGTCTGTCGGACGCGCGCAACACGCCCGTCTCCGCGGGCGTGCCAGGCGAAACGAGCTCAGTTCTTGGCACAGGGCACAAGGCAATTCACACGGCCGATCGGCCGCCCCTCTTGTCCGACACGATTCGTCGGCATGTAGTTTAAGGCAAGAACAGAAGCAGCCAAATGGTTAAATCGTTGCGCTCTCGCAACGCAAGATGGCGACTCGCTCAGAACCGCTAGGCGTGATCAGGAAACTGCGGCAAAGATAGCGCCATAGCTCGGCAATTCCACCGCCTGCCCCTCGATGCGTCCGCTGGCCAGTCCATGACCGTCGAGTGCTTGGATCCGCCCGGATATCGGTAGATGCGCACGCTGCGGCTGGGGCGAGAGATTGAACACCGCCAGCACGGTCACGCCGTCCAGCTTGCGCTGAAAGGCGAGGATGGGTTCCGGCGTGGTGAGGAAGCGTATCTCTCCCCAGCGCAGCGCCGGCTGCTCGCGGCGCCAGCGCAGGAAGCGACGCAAGCGGTTGAGCGGAGAATCCGGGTCGCTTTCCTGCCGCGACACCGCCAGCGGCAGATGCTCGTCCGCAACCGGGAGCCAGGGGGTGCCGGTGCTGAACCCTCCGCCGGGGCTGTCGCGCCAGGGCATGGGTGTGCGGCAGCCGTCGCGACCCTTGAAGTTGGGCCAGAACGCGATGCCGAACGGATCGCGCAGCGCCTCGTAGGGTACGTCCACCTCCGGCAGGCCCAGCTCCTCCCCCTGGTAGAGACACACCGATCCGCGCAGCGAGCAGACCATGGCGCTCAGCAGCGTCGCCAGTCTCGGCGAAGCATTTGCCCGGCCCCAGCGTGTCACCACCCTCACCACGTCGTGATTGGAAAGTGTCCAGCACGGCCAGCCATGCGGCATCTGCTGCTCCAGCGCTTTGACCGTATCGCGGATGTGGCCGGCGCCGTTCTCATCGGTCAGCAGCTCGAACGAGTAGGCCATGTGCAGCCGGTTTTCGCCGACGTATTGCGCCATGGTCGCAAGCGAGTCCTCCGCGGAGATCTCTCCCAGCGAGGCGACGCCCGGGTAGTCGTCGATCAGCCGGCGCACGCGCTCCAGGAAAATCAGATTCTCGGGCTGGGTATTGTTATGCCAATGGTATTGATAGGCATAGGGATTATCGGGACTGAAGCCCCGGCCGGTGCGCTGATTCGCCGGCTTGGGCGGATTGTCGCGCAGCAGCCGGTCGTGGAAGCAGAAATTGATCGCATCGAGCCGCAGACCGTCGATGCCCCGGTCGAGCCAGAACCGGAGGTTCTCCAGCACCGCCGCCTGGACCTGCGGGTTGTGGAAGTTCAAATCGGGCTGCGCGTCGAGGAAATTGTGCAGGTAATACTGCCGCCGGCGCGGCTCCCAGCGCCAAGCCGGTCCGCCGAAAACCGCCTGCCAGTTGTTCGGCGGCGAGCCGTCGGCGCGCGCGTCGGCCCAGACGTACCAGTCGGAGCGGGGATTGTCGCGGTTCGCGCGGCTCTCCAGAAACCAGGGATGCTCGGCCGAGGTGTGGCTGATCACCTGATCGATCATCACCTTCAGCCCGCGCCGGTGCGCCTCTTCCACGACGCGGTCGAAGTCCGTCAGCGTGCCGAAGATCGGGTCGACCGCGCGATAATCCGACACGTCGTAGCCGAAGTCGGCCATCGGCGAGCGGTAAAACGGCGATATCCAGATGCAATCGACGCCCAGGCTGGCCACGTAATCGAGCCGCTCCGCGACGCCCGGCAGATCGCCGACGCCGTTGCCGTTGCTGTCGCGAAAACTGCGCAGGTAGATCTCATAGATCACCGCCCCCCGCCACCATCTGCTGTCGGTCATGATTATGTTCCGCGAGTCCTTTACCCTACTGTGACACAGCTTGGCATGGGCGTGCCGCCTTCCCGCTGCGCCGCATACGTATTCACCACGACTTCCGCATACGTATTCATGTCGCCCCGCCCTGTTTGGTGACCGGACCGCCGTGGCGCGCGCAGCCCGGATATCATGAATACGTATGCGGACGCTTGCTTTCGTTCTGACTGTTACGAAATCATTCGTCACCGATTCGCCGGGACGGGCGGCGGCACCACGGTGCAGCGCCGCGCGAGGCTTGGAGCCGGACCGAAACCCGGCTGGGTCGCAACCAGTACACATTGCCCGAGGGGGGAGTTCTCGTGATTACCAGACGCAAGCGCAGCATTCTTGAACTGGCGGTCGCCACGGCCTGCTTCGGCGCCGCGGCCGTCGTCGCCGTCACGCCGGTCACAGCCATTGCCGCGCCGCAGAACGCCAGCGCGCAGAAATCCGGCCCGCAGAAATCCACCAAGATCAAAGTCGCCCACGAGAACCTGCTCAAGAAGGTCACGATCAGCGGCTTTGTCAGCAGTATCGAGAACTCGATCGCCATACAGAAAAACTCCAACTCCATCGTCGAGGCAATCTCCGCCCAGAATATCGGCCGGCTGCCGGCCTCGAGCATCGCCTCGGCCCTCCAGCAGCTCCCCGGCGTCTCCGTGCAGATGGTCGCCGGCGAGCCGCAGTCGGTGAACTTCCACGGTCTGGGCAGCTCGTTCAGCAGCGCGCTGTTCGATGGCGTCCAGCAAACGACCACCGCGGAGAACCGCGGCGTACACTTCAACCAGTACCCGCCCGGTTGGTTCCAGAGCATCAAGGTGTATGTGAGCCCGAAGGCCGACCTGATCGGCCAGGGCATGGCGGCTACCTTCGCCATGCAGACCTGGCGGCCGCTCGAGCAGAAGGGACCGAAGGCAGTGCTCAATGCCGACTACACCTGGGCGGATCCGGGCAATCTGATGCCCGGCCCGGGCGTCGCCGACAAGGGCTACGACGTCAACGGCATCTACATCAACCAGTTCGACCACAGACGACTCGGTATCGCCCTGGGAGTGGATCTGAGTGCCCTGCCGACGAAGAGGCTGCGTGAGGCGCCCTGGGGATATCCGACCGACTCGGCCGGCGACTACGTGATCGGCGGCTCGAAAAACTACAACTACTCCAGCCTCAGAAAGCGCGAGTCGTACTTCGCCACCTTCGAGTACCGGCCGTCCCGCGTGTACAGCACGACGCTCAATCTGTCGTACGAGAACTACAACAAGACGACCCAACGCAAGGGCATCGAGTTTCCGCTGTTCTGGGGCTCGGGCACCGTGCTGACACCGGGTCCGGTGAGCAACGGGTTCGTGGAAAGCGGCAGCTATGCCAACGTCTATCCCGTCATCCGCAACGATTACAACCACCACAAAGACTACGTCTACAACATCCGGTGGGGCAACAGGATCAGGTTCTCCGACAACTGGACCGGCCGCTTCAGTGCGAGCTATAACAGAGCCGCCCGGACCTATGGCAAGCTGGAGAGCTACTCCGGCTTCGGATACGACGGTCCGGCCAACCAGGCGACCACTTCGCCCAGTATCGTCAATTTCAGTTACGCCGCGGACGGCCAGCTGCTGTTGACTTCGCCGAACAATTTCGCGTCCTCCTCGATCGTTCTCACCGATCCGCAGGGTTGGGGCGCGGGTGCCGGCCTTGTGCAGCAGGGCTTTCTCAATCAGCTGAGCAACAACGAGTACATCGCCAACTTCAAGCTCTCCGCCCGGCACTATTTCGCCAGCGGGCCGATTTCCAGCATGGTATTCGGCGCCGACTACATGCATCACCACAAGAATGCCGCTCTCGTGCAGGACTTCGTGGTGCTGCCGGGCAGCTGCTACATCTTCAGCAGCACGTGCACGCCCACCGAGACCGCGCCGATTCCCGCCAGCGCGCGCACCGGCTCGGTGGATGCCCTCGGCTTCATGGGCATCGGACCTCAGGTCACGTATAACCCGAATGCGCTGCTGGCGAGCGGCGCCGATCTGTTCTTCCCGACTTCGGGCTCGAACACCGGGCCGATGGGGCCGCCGAACTGGACGATGCACGAGGACGACAGCTACGGCTTCCTGCAGTTCAACCTGCGGACCTCTCTGGGCCGGCACGTCGGACTGCGCGGCAACTTCGGCGTGCAGGTCGCTCATACTTCCCAGTCGTCGCAGGGATCGCGCATCGCGCCGGGCGAGGTCGCGGGCGCCGCGACGAAGGTCACGTTGATTCCCATGACGGGCGGCACGAGCTTCACCCGGTATCTGCCCAGCCTGAACCTGGTGTTCTCGTTCCCGCACAACTATGAGGCGCGCTTCGCCGTCGCACGGACCATGGCCCGGCCGTTCGAGGACCAAATGGTCCCGAGCATGTCGATCGGCACGAATCCGGCGTACTTGACCAGCACCAACCCGAACCAGGCATATTTCAGCGGCGGCGGCGGCAATCCGAAGCTGTTGCCGACCATGGCCACGAACGTCAATCTGAGCGTGGCGAAATATTTCTCGGGCAGTTCCTACAAGTGCACCGCCGGCGAGCGGGCGGAAAATTCCGCGCTGTGCCTCAGCGGGGGTACCGGCTACGTGCAGCTGTCGGGCTTCTTTCTGCAGCTGAGCAATTACATCAACCCGGCGGCGGCAACGTTATATAACTTCACGCCATTCGTGAGCTCGTATCTCACGGCCGCGCAACAGTCGCAGCTCGGCACGCCGTACGGCACCCTGACCGTCCCGCAGAACGACGGTACCGGTCATATCTATGGCGCACAGCTCGCCACGGATGTGCCGTTCGGCGACCTGACCCATTGGTTGGACGGGTTCGGTCTGGAGGCAAGCGGTACCCTGACCAGGAGCGCGGTATACTACGCGGGCAACACACAGCCGGTGACGGTCCTGGGTCTCGCCAAGTGGGTACAGAACTACACGCTGTACTACGCGTACCACGGCTTCGAGGCGGATGTGAATTTAAACTCCCGCACCAAAGCCCTTGCCAACATCTACGGCATCAGCGAAACCCGCATATTGGATATGCAAAGGGCTCAGCGCTGGATCAGTGCGCAGGTGAGCTACTCGTTCAGCAAGGGGCCGCTCAAGGGCCTGACCCTCATCGCCTCGGGTTGGAACCTCGGGAACGAGGTGCAGGAGGAATACCAGAACAACGATCCGCGGCAGGTGATTCGCTGGGAGCAGTATGGCCGCACGCTCAATGTCGGATTCTCCTATCAGTTCGAGTGATCCGTATTCAAGAGACAATGCTTCCCCGCCGGCGACGGCCGGCGGGGCTTATCCGGAAAGAACCCGGGTAAGATCAACGCTTCGTACCTGTTCCATACGACAAAAACCCCCTCCGACCCCGCCGGTGCGAACCGGTGGGGTCGTTCTTTCATCCGCCACACATGCGTTCGGGGCGGTGCTAGGATCGTGAGGCGATCAAGGGGTGGGGGAGAGACGCCATGAGCGAGCAGAGGATCAGGCGAGTCGTGATTGTCGGCGGTGGTACCGCTGGATGGATGGCCGCGGCGGTACTGATCCGCACCATGGGCGCGCGTCTCGAAGTGTGCGTCGTGGAGTCGGACTCGATCGGTCCGATCGGGGTGGGCGAGGCCACCATTCCGCAGATCCGCAACGTCAATACCTTCCTCGGCATCGAGGAGGACGCGATGCTGCGGTCGACCGGCGGAACCTTCAAGCTCGCCATCGAATTCAACGACTGGCTGCGCCTCGGGCATTCCTACCTGCATGCCTTCGGCGAGGTCGGGCTGCCGCTGGGACCTCTACCGTTCCAGCATTACTGGCTCCGCGGCCGTGCGGAATCGGCGGCGGAGGACCTGTGGAGCTATTCGCTCAACGCGGCGGCCGCCCGCGGGCACCGGATGGCGCGTATCGAACGGGTGGGACAGAGTCCGATCGGCGGCATCAAGTATGCGTTTCATTTCGATGCCAAGCTCTACGGGCAGATGCTGCGCCGCTACGCCGAGCAGCGCGGCGTGAAGCGCATCGAAGGCAAGATCGTCGACGTGAAACTGCGCGCCACCGACGGGTTCATCGAGGCCGTCGTGCTCGAGAGCGGGGAGCGGATCGAGGGTGAACTGTTCGTCGACTGCTCGGGGTTCCGCGCGCTGCTGATCGAGGGCGCGCTGCACAGCGGGTTCGACGATTGGCGCGAGTGGCTGCCGTGTGATCGGGCCGTGGCGACCACTGCAGTCAATGGAGCAACTGTCCGTCCGTTCACGCAGGCGACGGCACGGCCCGCCGGGTGGCAGTGGCGCATTCCGCAGCAACATCGCAGCGGCGACGGACACGTGTATTGCAGCGAGTTCATGAGCGACGACGAAGCGACCGCGATCCTGCTGGCGGGTCTCGAGGGTCCGGCGTTGAGCGAACCGCACGTCATCCGGATCTCAACCGGCGTGCGACGCCGCCTGTGGGTGCGCAACTGCGTGGCCATCGGGCTCGCCGCGGGCTTTATCGAACCACTGGAATCGACGGCGATTCATCTGGCGCAGTCAGGCACCAGCCGTCTGTTGTCGCTCTTCCCGGATGCCGGCTTCGATCCGGCGATCGCCGACGAATACAACCGCAAGATGCGCGAGGAGTACGAGCAGGTGCGCGATTTCGTCGTGCTGCACTACCGTGCCACCGAGCGGCGCGATACGCCCTTCTGGCGGCACTGCGCGGCGCTGCCGGCGCCGCCGGGATTGGCGCGTAAGCTGGCGATCTTCCGGGCAACGGGCCAGATCTTCCGCGAGGGCGAAGAGCTGTTCACCGAACAATCCTGGCTGCAGGTTCTGCTGGGCCAGGGTGTCTTGCCCACGCGTTACCACCCCGCAGCCGATGACTTGCCCCAGGGTCAACTGGGAGATTTCCTCAATACCATCCGCAAGGTGATCGCCACGGCCGTGGAACGTATGCCTGCCCACGAGCGCTTCATCGCTGAGCACTGCGCCGTCGAGCGGCAGTAGCGTGAGCGCTCATCCGGCCGGCGACGCGGTCGCGCCGCAGTGTCTCTCGATGTATTCGCGGTGGGTCGGCAGCGCGCGCGCCGTCTTTTCCAGCACGTCGCGGATCCCTTTCAGGTAGCGCGGTGCATCGACTCCGGCATGTAGATCGACCAGCGGATCATACCGGTCCGGCCAGACTTCCTGGCCGACGAGTATCGCCAGCCAGGAGGAGTTCTGGAACAGCTCGAACGGCTCGGCCACGATCCGTCCGCAGTAGCGGAAATGATCGATCTTGTACTGCAGCTCGTGTGGAATCGCCATCGTTCGCGTGTAGCGCCACAGCGACTCCTCGCGCTGCTGAGCGTGGTAGTGGAGGATGAGGAAGTCGCGAATCCGCTCGTATTCCGTGTACGTCAGCCGGTTGAATTCCTGCTGAAGCAAAGGGTTGAAGTCGCGGTCAGGGAAGAGCGCCAGGAGCCGCGTGATCGCCGATTGTACGAGGTGGATGGCGGTTGACTCGAGCGGCTCGAGGAATCCCGCGGCGAGCCCGATGGCCACGCAGTTTCGCGACCAGGACTCGCGACGCGCGCCGGCCGTGAATTTGATCAGACGCGGCTCACCGAGCGCCTCGCCATCGAGACCCGCGAGCAGGATGGAAGCGGCCTCGTCCTCGCGCATGTATTCGCTGCAGTACACGTGCCCGTTACCGATGCGGTGCTGCAACGGAATCCGCCATTGCCAGCCGGCCGGGCACGCCGTCGAGCGCGTATACGGCGGAAGTTCCGCGCCAACCGCGCAGCCCACGGCGAGCGCCCGGTCGCACGGCAACCAATGCCGCCAGTCATCGAGGCGGCTGTTCAGCGCCCCTTCGATCAGCAGGCCGCGGAATCCGGAACAATCGACGAACAGATCGCCCTCGATGCGCCTGCCGCTCTCCAGCACCACGGCCGCGATGAAACCGTCTTCTCCGCGAAGCGCGACATCGACGATTTTCCCCTCCGTCCGCTTCACGCCGCGCTGCTCGGCGTAGGCTCGTAGGTGGCGGGCGTACAGCGCCGCGTCGAAGTGATAGGCGTAGTCGAGACGCGATAACACCAGTTGCTGGTCCGGCAAGGGTCGGTCGAAGCGCCCAATGCGGGCCGCGACCCAGGCAATAGCGTAATCCTCCAGCGGCGTGTGGTCTCCGCGAAGGCGTTCGCGCAGCCAGTACTGATGCAACGAGACGGAGTCGAAATCAGGTGCAAACCGACCGAAGGGATGAAAGTAGCGATGCTCGGGTCGAGTCCAACCGACGAATTCGATCCCGAGCTTGAACGAGCCGCCGGTGGCGGCCATGAAGGCGCTCTCATCGAGTCCCAGCTGTCCGTTGAACTGCCGGATCGGCGGGATGGTCGCCTCACCGACGCCGACCGTGCCGATGGCATCGGACTCGATCAACTCGATGGGCGTTCGACCCTGCGTCGCTACGGCGAGCGCGGCAGCGCTCATCCACCCGGCGGTACCGCCACCCACGATCACGATGCGTCGAATACGGCGGTCTGGGGCGTCACTCATGCCGGCTGTCCGGGCTGACGTGAAGCCGCCGCGCGACGACACAATGCTCTCGAACTGATATTGCCATGACGTCCCACCGGCCCCTGGGTACGTATTATGCTCCGAGCGCACCCGGGCCAACCATGCCTGCGCGCTGGCCGAGACTCGCAGCATAGAGCCTCGCGATTGCGCGGACCAATCACCGGGATCATGAATACGTATGCGGAACGTTGCCAAATCCGGCGCGCCCATCGCATTCTCCCCGACAGAAGACTGCACGGCGCACGCCATCATCGTTCCGATCTCGTCGCAACGGACCCGCACTGGCCGACCTGCGGCGCGCGCGGAGCGACGGCTGCGCCGCAGCGTGGACGGGTTCCGCGAGCAACGGGCCGGCAGGCTGCCACGGGGGTTCGTGTCTGATTGGGGGGTAATTTCGGGTGTTCCGCCGGACCCGGCGGCGATTTCACACCAGCGCCGCGCAGCGCGTTGAGGAGTATTTGACGACATGAGACTGGGCCACCAATGGGCCGCCATGGCGGCGGCCGGAATGCTCGTTTTGGGGACCGCTCAAGCCGCGCGTGCGGCCAGTGGCGCGGTCACGATGCTGCCGAAGGGCGCCGCCGTGGCGCTCGACGGTGGCTCGCTGCAATTGATCCTGGTGCGCAGCAACGTGCTGCGTGTGCACTTCCTGCCGTACGGTCATGCCACGCCGCCGGCGTTGGTGATGTCTCCCCATGCGCCCCAGGCTGCCGCCGCCCCGGTGACGGTACGCCAGCAGGGTGATCAAATCATCCTGCAAAGCCGCCGCATGCGCGTGGTGGTCGATCGTCGCGCCGGTACGCTCAGCGTCTACCGCCCGGGCGCCTCGGCGCCGGTTCTGACTCAGCGCGGCCTCGGCCTCCTTGGCCGGGACACCTTGGCCTTGCGCTTCCGGCCGCGGAACGCCGCGCTGTACGGCGTGCATGGCTTCAACTCCTTTCAAACCGCGCGCTCGGGCATGCTGCGCTTGGGTCGACAGCTTGCCACCGCAGGCTGGGAAGGCGATGCCGGAGCGCCCCTCGTATGGAGCACCTCGGGTTTCGCCCTGCTGGTCGACAGTCAGAAGACGCTCTTCGATCTCGGCCACGGTTTTATCAAGGTGCTGCATGAAACGCGTCCTGATCTGGACTATTACCTGATCCTGGGGAATCCGCCGCGGATCTTCTCCACGCTGGATGCGCTGACGGGCCATGCGCCGATGTTCCCCAAGTGGTCGTTCGGCTTCATCAACAGCCAGTGGGGTATCAACGAAAAGGAATTGCTGCACATCGTCCGCCGCTATCGGCAGATGCATATTCCGATCAACGCGTTCGCGATGGACTTCGACTGGAAAGCCTGGGGCCAGAACAATTACGGCGAATTCCGCTGGAACACCAAGAAATTTCCCGATGGTCCGAGCGGCAAGTTTGGTCGTGAACTCGCTGCGATGGGTATTCATCTCATCGGGATCATGAAGCCGCGAATCTTCCTGGACACCGTCGAAGGGCGCTATTGCACAAAACATCACCTTTTCCTGCCGCACGAGAAGCCGAGCCTAGACTATTGGGCGCACAAACCGGTCAAGACGCTCGACTTCGAGAAGGCTGCGACGCGGAAGTTCTTCTTCAATGCGACTCTGCGGCACAGCTTTGCAAGCGGAATCGCCGGCTGGTGGAACGATGAGGCCGATGAGACCGGCAATGACCGGCAATTCTTCAACATGGAGCGGGCGCTGTATGACGGCCAGCGCAAGTACTTTCCCAAGCAGCGTGTCTGGTCGCTAAATCGCAACTTCTGGCTCGGCGCACAACGCTACGCTTATGGGCTGTGGTCCGGAGACATCAAGAGCGGGTTCAAAAGCATGGCGGCGCAGCGCCAGCGCATGCTCAGCGCCATCGACGTCGGCGAAATGTGGTGGGGCATGGATGGCGGCGGCTTCAGTGGCCATCCCTCGGGACAGAATTACGCGCGCTGGCTCGAGTTCGACGCCTTCGCGCCGATCACCCGGGTCCACGGCAGCTACCTGCAGCGCCGCCAGCCGTGGATCTACGGCCAGACGGCCGCTCGGGCGGCCACCGCCGCCCTCGATCTGCGCTACCGTCTCGTTCCCTATATCTATTCCCTCGCTTGGCATGAGCATCGCACGGGAATGGGCCTCGTCCGGCCGTTGTACTTCTTGTGGCCACAGGATCCGCACGTGCGCAACGACTACAGCGCGTGGATGTTCGGTCCGTGGCTCCTCGTCTCGCCGGTGGTCGGCCGCAACCAGCGCGTCAAGAACCTGTATCTGCCGCCTGGCACGTGGACGAACTTCTTCACCGGCAAGGTCTACCGCGGCAATCGGGTCGTGACGCTGGCGCTGGACTACAAGACTTTCGCGGACATCCCGCTGTTTGTCCGTCAGGGTGCGATCATCCCGACTCAGCCGCTCATGGAATACATCGGGCAGCATCCCGTGACCGAAGCGACGGTGGAAGTGTTTCCGGCCAAACGGGCCACTCATTTCGACTACTACGACGATAACGGCGAGACCTACGCGTATGAGCACGGGCAGTACTTCCTGCAGCGGCTCGGCACGCAGGCGCGCGCCCGAACCGTCCGCCTCACCCTCGGCTCCGTACGCGGCACCTACAAACCCGCACTCCGGCGCTACCTGTTCGTCTTGAACCGGGTTCAGGCGCGCTCCGTGAGCGTGGACGGCCGCGCCTTGAGACCCGACGACAAGCGTGCGGCCCTCAGTGGCTGCAGAACCGTCTGCTGGGCGCGTAGCCACAATCGGGCCGCAGCCCTCACGCTCGTCGATCTGCCCGCCGGCAAGAGGTATAGCGTAATCATTGAGAAAGCGGGTCGCCCGAGCGGCCGGCATTCCGACTGAATGGAGCTGTGCACGTGGCCGGTCCGGGGGCCCGGACCGGGCGTGCGCGCCAGAACGTATCCGGACCAACCGGAATCGAACCGCCGGTGAACTGGATTGTTCCCCCAAATGACGTGGGGTTGGAGCGAGCCCGGGACGGTTTGGTAAGAGGGGTCCTCCGATGAGCCGATTCACGCATCGATACGACCGGCTGTTCTGCCGGATACCATTAGTCATTATGATTCTGTTCGGCGGTGCGTTGCTTGTCGCCCCCGGCCGGGCGCACGCCTGCGGGAACAATAACGACGTCCATTGGCGCGAGATTTTTGCCGACCAGGGTCCGATGTACGACAGCAATCCGGAGCCCGCGCCGAATTCCTCCGTCACTCTGACCTTGAGAGTCTGCTACCACGACATCACCAGCGCCAACATCGTGTACTACGATGCCGCGACCGGCACGACCACCTGGGTGCCGATGAGCTGGTCTTCCACCGATCCGACCGGTCAGTTCGATTATTGGCAGGGCACGATCGGCAATGTGGGCAGCACGGAGCTGCGCTACTGGTTTCAAATCAACGATGGCACGGCCACAGCGTGGTACAACGCCGCCGGGGTCAGCTCGACGGAACCGGCGACCACCAATTCGGATAACTTTTTCATCATTCCGGGCTTCACGACCCCGGACTGGATGAAAAACGGCGTCGGCTACGAGATCTTCGTCGACCGTTTCTACGACGGCAACCCGAGCAACGACATCCTGACCGACGAGTACTCGTATGGCGGCTGCGAGACGGAGCAGCACACCTGGACAAGCGGCTACACCAGCGTTGCGGCGAACGTCAGCGGCTGCAACAGCGAGGTCTTCTTCGGCGGCGACCTGGTCGGGATCCAGGACAAGCTGTCGTACATCAAGCAGACGCTCGGCGCCAATATCCTCTACCTGACGCCGATCTTCGCGTCGCCGACCAATCACAAATACGACACCGCGAACTACTACGAGGTGGATCCGGCGTTCGGAACGGACACGGATCTCGAGAACCTGATCTCCGCCATCCACAGCAGCGGCAATGGCCCCGAGGGCTACATCATCCTCGACGGTGTATTCAACCACACCGGAGACACGAACTGCTGGTTCGGCAAGTACACCTACTGGAACGAGACCTGCAACGTGGTCGGCGCCTACCAGTCCCAGTCGAGCTCCTATTACGACTATTACACGTTCCCGAGCTGGCCGACGGAGTATTCTGACTTCCTCGGTGTTTGCGGCACCAGCAACTCCGGCATCTGCAGCATGCCGAAGCTGAACTATGGATCGACGGGCTCGCCGGTGCGCGAGCAGATCTACGCCAGCCCGAGCTCGGTGATGCAGACCTACCTCAAGGCGCCTTATGGCATCGACGGCTGGCGGCTCGACTCCGCGCAGTACATCGATGCGAACGGCAACAACGGCAGCGACGCTACGAACCATCAGATCATGCAGCAGATGCGCGCGGCGGTGACTGCCATCAACCCCAACGCGGAGATTCTCGGGGAATACTGGGGTGACGCGTCCGCATGGCTCGACGACGGAACGGAGTGGGACAGTGCCATGAACTACAATGGCTTCACCAATCCGGTCTCGGAATGGATCTGCGGGGTTGACGAAAGCGACAACAGCAACTCGATCGACACCGCGCAATTCGCCACTTGGATGTGGGATACGCGTGCGGATCTGCCGTGGAACGTACAGGAAGTCATGACCAACGAACTCGGCACTCAGGATACGCCACGCTTCGCCACGCGCTGCTCCTGGACCAACGGCTGGGGAACGTACCTGGGTCTGTTCATGCAGTTCACCTACGTCGGCACCCCGATGATCTACTACGGTGATGAATACGGTATGACCGGCGGCGCCGATCCCGAGAACCGCCATACGTTCGACTGGGCGGACGCCACCACCGCCAATGCGGGCGTGGCGCTGACGCAGAAGCTGATCGGCATACGGCGTCAATATGCGGCGATGCGTACCGGCTCGTTCATACCGCTGGTTCCCGATATCACCGGTGACCTGTACGGAACCAGCGGCGTATATGCCTTCGCGCGCGTCGACCAGAATCACCGCCTCGTGGTGGTGCTCAACAACTCGAGCAGCAGCCAGACGGTGGAAATCCCGGTCTGGCTGGCGGGCGACGCCGCCGGATCAACGGTCACGGACCTGATCAGCGGTACCCAATATACCGTCGCCAACAGCGGCGGCAGGGGCTATGTGGACGTGACCGTGCAAGGACACTATGGGGCGATTCTGGAGCAATGAGAGCAATATAGGGCAGTGGCCGGGCGCTCGCTGCGAGGCCTGGCCGGCGTCCGGCACCGTCGCGCTCGGGCCCGAGTGCCGGTTTGTACGCATGTATTTTGAGAGTGGAGCGGTATGGAGAGCGACCTAACCATGAGCCAGACGAACGAGCTGAGATCCGATTTTTCCATGCGGCGTGTCGCATGGGTGCCGATTTTCGCCGCCGCGCTGCTGGTAATCGGCCCGCCCCCGGCCTTGGCGAGCACTCCTTCGCTCCATCCTGTCCGCGCGAACGCCATCATCAAGGCGGATCTGTTCTCGGATCAGGGTACGATGTATGACAGCAACCAGGAACCAAGCGCGACGCAGCCTGTGACCGTAATGCTGCGCACCGGGCGCGACAATGTTACCAGTGCGACCATCAAGTACTATGACAGTGGAGATCACACGTTCCATTACGTGCGCATGACCAAGCGCTCAACGGACCCGACTGGGAAATTCGATTATTGGCGGGGCACCATCCCGGCGGGTCCCTCCGAGAAGTATTACCGGTTCCGGGTAAAAAACGGATCGGAGACCATGTGGTACAACGCCGACGGCGCGAGCACGACCCAGCCCGCGACCGGCGATTTCTTCATCATTCCGGGGTTCCATACGCCGAACTGGATGAAAAATGGCGTCATGTACGAGATTTTCGTCGACCGATTTTATGATGGGGATCCGAGCATTGCCGTCAAGAGTGGGCAGTATACCAACCAAGGTTGTGTCACCGAGCGCCACCCCTGGGGCAGCAGCGTTTTTGCGACCCAGCCCGGATGCAACGCCGAAGTATTCTTCGGTGGCGACTTGGCGGGCATCCTGGATAAGCTGAGTTATCTCAAGAAAACGCTGGGAGTGAATATACTGTACCTCACCCCGATTTTCGAATCTCCCACCAACCACAAGTATGACACGACGAACTACTACAAGATCGACCCGGCATTCGGCGACAAGGCGCAGTTGGAGAAGCTGATCGGGGCCGTGCACAGCAGTGCGAACGGCCCGAAGGGCTACATGATCCTCGACGGCGTCTTCAATCACACCGGAGACACGAATTGCTGGTTCGGTCGCTACACCTACGGCACGCTGAAATGTTCGATTGTCGGTGCCTACCAAT
>JAJZZR010000143.1 GCA_021797465.1 Pseudomonadota bacterium
CATTCTACCCAACCCCAAGCGCGAGCTGCTGCCGGGGATGTTCGTGGACGTACGCCTCTCGGTCGGCACGGCGCAGCATGCATTCTTGATTCCGCAAGCAGCGCTGCAGCGCGACTCCGCCGGCGACGCGTATGTTTTGACGGTCGCGCCCGACGGAACGGTCGTCAAGAAGAGCATCCAGACCGAGGGCACGCGGGGTAACGATTGGATCGTCTCGCGCGGTCTGGTCAACGGCGATCGAATCATCGTCTCCGGGGTCCTGAAGGCCCGGCCCGGCGCCAAGGTCACTGTCAAAGGGAGTCCCGGCGTTCCCGCGGCGGCGCACTAGGAGCAGAACGTGCCGCAATTTTTCATCGACCGGCCGATCTTCGCCTGGGTCATCGCCCTGCTCATTCTTTTGGGCGGCGGCATCGCGCTCAGCCGGTTGCCCACGGATTCCTACCCGGTGGTCGCCCCGCCGCAGGTCATCATCTCCGCAAGCTATCCGGGCGCAAACGCGAGCACCGTCGAGTCCACGGTCACCAAGGTCATCGAGCAGGACCTGACCGGCATCAACAATCTGCTGTACTTCACCGCGCAATCGAGCTACGGCCAGTCGCAGATAATCCTGACTTTTTCGACCGGAACGAATCCGAACATCGCGCAGGTGCAGACGCAGAACCGTGTGTCGCTTGCCGAGCCCTTGCTGCCCACAGAAGTCACGCAGCAGGGCATCCAGGTCAATCAGTCGAGCTCCGGATTCCTGGGGGCGATCGCGCTGCGTTCCGCTCCCGGAGGCCCGGGTCGGGCGGCGCTCGATCACCTGGTCGCGGCCCACGTGCTCGATCAGATCGAACGTATCCCCGGGGTAGGCTCCGCGACGCTGTTCGGCTCCGATTACGCCATGCGCATCTGGCTGAACCCCAACCAGCTGCATGCCTACAGCTTGTCCGCCGCGTCGGTCTTGCAGGCGATCCAGGGCCAGAACATCCAGATCGCCGCCGGCTCCATCGGCGCCGCGCCGGCCGTGCCGGGCCAGCAGATCAGCGCCACGGTCACGACCCAGGGCTGGTTCAACTCGCCCAAGCAGTTCGGCAACATATTGCTGCGCACCAATCCCGACGGCACCTCGGTCTACGTCAAGGACGTAGCCGACGTGGGACTCGGCCTGCAGAACTACGCCTTCTCGGCCAAAGTGAACAGAACCCCGGTCTCGGCCTTCGGCATCCAATTGCTGCCCGGCGCCAAC
The DNA here is from genome assembly GCA_021797465.1 of Pseudomonadota bacterium. Classification (GTDB taxonomy): domain Bacteria; phylum Pseudomonadota; class Gammaproteobacteria; order Steroidobacterales; family Steroidobacteraceae; genus 13-2-20CM-66-19. The sequence goes on from JAJZZR010000143.1 coordinate 1,229, forward strand.
AGCCTGAAGGTGATGAGCCAGGTCAAGGCGACGATGCGCCAGCTGCAGAAGAGCTTTCCGGCGGGGGTAACCTGGTTCGCGCCGGTGGACTCCACGATCTTCATCAAGGCCGCGATCAAGGACGTGATGATCACGATCGCCGAGGCGTTCGCGCTCGTCTTCATCGTCATGCTGATCTTCCTGCAGAGCTTCCGCACGACCCTGATCCCCATGCTGGTCGTACCGACGGCGCTGTCTGGCGCGCTGATCGGAATTTATGCGCTCGGTTATTCGATCAACCAGCTTACGCTGTTCGCCATGGTGCTCGCCATCGGGATCCTGGTCGATGACGCCATCGTGGTGGTCGAAGCGGTCGACCGCATCATGCGCGAGGAGCACCTGCCGCCCAAGGAGGCCGCGCGCAAAGCCATGGGCCAGATCACCGGCGCGATCATCGCGATCACGCTGGTGCTGGCCGCCGTGTTCATCCCCAGCGCGCTGCAGACCGGCAGCACCGGCGTCATCTACCGCCAGTTCGCGCTCACCCTGTCCATCTCGATGGTGTTCTCCGCCTTCCTGGCGATGTCGTTCTCGCCGGCGCTGTGTGCTTCGCTCATGCATCCGAAGCACCTGGACAACCCGGTCTTCCGGGGCTTCAACCGCCTGTTCGAGGGCACTCGCGCGGCATACGTGCGGCGCGTGTTCCATTCCGTCACACACCTGCCGCGGTGGATGACGGCTTTCGCGGTGATCGTCGCGCTCGGCCTGTTCCTGCTCGCCAAGCTTCCCGGCAGCTTCGTGCCACAGGAGGACCAGGGCGACGTCATGGCGAGCATCCAGCTGCCGCCGGGAGCGAGCCTGCAACGCACCGAGGCGGCGCTGCATCAGTTCTATCGGCTGATGATCAAGAATCCGGCCGTTCACGACGTCTTTCAGGTTGCCGGCAGCGGCTTCGCCGGCAATGCCGAGAGCACCGGGCGGGCGTTCATCCACCTGCTTCCGTGGAGCCAGCGCAAGGAGTCGGCGTTTCAGGTCATCCGCTGGGCCAACAGGGAGGCAGCCAAGAAGATCCATACGGCGAGCATCTTCGTGATCAACCGGCCGACCATCCAGGGCCTGGGGCAGTTCGGCGGGTTCGACTTCTATCTGGAAGACCGAGCCGGTCTGGGACGCTCGGCGCTGGACTCCGCGGTCCGCACGCTGCTCGCCAAGGCACACAAGGATCCCGAGCTCTACAATGTGCGTGTCAACAGTCTGCCGCGGCAGCCGGAATTGATGCTGCACGTCAATCGGATCGAAGCCGAGTCGATGGGTGTATCGCCCGAGCAGGTCTACCAGACGCTGCAACTGATGCTCGCGCCGGTATTCGCGAACGAGTTCATCTACCAGGGGCGTGTCGAGCAGGTGCTGGTGCAGGCCGCGGCTCCGTACCGGATGAGCCCCGAGAGCCTGCATGACTTCTATATCGATGGTCCACCCAGCGCGAGCGGCGCGAGTCCACCGATGATCCCGTTGTCGAACTTCGTGCATGCGCAGTGGAGGACGGCCGCACCGACGCTGACCGATTACGACTCGTATCCGGCGGTGGAAATCCTGGGACAGGCGGCCCCCGGTTACAGCTCCGGACAGGCCATGACGCAGATGGAGCACATCGTCACGCGCGACTTACCGCATGGTTTCGGCTACAACTGGGCGGGCCAGTCGCTGCAGGAGCTCAGCTCCGCCGCCCAGGCACCCATGCTGTTCGCGCTCTCGATTCTCGTCGTTTACCTCGCGCTCGCGGCTCTTTATGAGAGCTGGAGCATTCCGGCCGCGGTGCTGCTCGCCGTGCCGATCGGGCTCATCGGCAGCGCCATCGCGATGAGTCTGCGGGGTCTGACCGACGACGTTTTCTTCAAGATCGGCCTGATCACCATCATCGGCCTGACCGCCAAGAATGCCATCCTGATCACGGAGTTCGCAGTCTCCGGACAGCACAACGGCATGAGCTTGCACAAGGCGGTGCTGGAGGCGGCGCGCATGCGGTTCCGGCCGATCATCATGACGTCGTTCGCCTTCATCCTGGGCGTTTTCCCGATGGTGGTCTCAACGGGCGCCGGCGCCGCGGCGCGCCACGACATCGGCACCTGCGTCGTCGGCGGCATGTTGACCGCGGTGGTTTTGGGCGTCCTGGTCATCCCGTTGTGCTACGTCAGCGTGCGACGCCTCCTCGGCGACAAGCTCGATGAGGAGCCGCCGGGTCACGCCGACGTCACCTCGCCGCCTCCGAGCGGGCCGTAAGCCACCGCCACACGTAGTAGATCGGAATCCCCGCGACGATCACCAGCACCGTCGTGCCCGTATCCCGTGGATCGGTCAACAGGGCGTTGCCCAACATGCCGAGCGATGCGAGCAGGAAGACGGCCGGCACCAGCGGGTAACCCCAGGTACGGTACGGCCGCGGCAGATCCGGCCGCTTGCGCCGCAACACGTACACTGCCGCAACCGTGAGCACATAGAACGGCCAGATGCCGAGGATGAAGCGCGCGGCGAGCTGCGCAAAGTCGTTCTCCAGCACATAGGCGCAGCCGAGGGCCGTCGCGAGCCATATCGCCGCCGAAGGGCTGTGAAACCGCGGTGAGATGCGGGCGATGGAGCGAAAGAGCAGACCCCGATCAGCCATCGCGAACAGGACTCGGGGACCGGTCATCATCGAGCCGTTCAGCCCGCTGAACGTCGAGAGCAGCACGAGGCCCGCGATCACCGCCGCGCCCGCGCCGCCGAATGCCGGGATGCGCGCCGCAACCGTCGAGGCGATGAGCGGAGAGGCCGCCATTTGCGCTGCCGGCAATGCATACCAGAAGCCAAGATTCACCAGCAGATAAACCAGCATCACGCAGCCGGCGCCGAGTGTCAGCGCCAGCGGCAGGCTGCGCTGCGGATTCGCCACTTCGCCGCCCATGAAGGACAGGTCCGCCCAGCCGTCGTAGGTCCACATGACGGGGATCAACGCCGTCGCGAACAGCGACATCGAGACGCCGCCTCCCGAAAAGAGCGCCGGCAGCGCGGTCGCAGCGGTACCCCGAACCACGGTGAACGCGAGCAGGCCCAATCCCAACAGCGCGACATATTTCGCAAGGGTCGCCAAGCTCATGACGGACGCGGCGCGGCGCACGCCGATGTAATTGATCGTACCGATGACCACGATCGTCAGGGCGGCGACGAAGCGCACTTGCTGGGCCGTGAGCGGAATGAAATATCCCAGGTACTCGGCGAAGATGGTCGCCGTGGCGCCGAGCGCGGCTGCGCGCACCACCGCAAGCTCCGTCCAACCGAACAGGAACGCGGGCAGCGGCCCGTAGCTCTCGAGCAGATAGGCGAAGATGCCGCCCGAGCGGGGTAGCGCCGCGGCGAGCTCCGCGACGGAGAGCGCACCGCACAACGCCACGAGGCCGCCCAGCAGCCAGCAGAGCATCGCGGGACCCGGGGCGTGCAGCTGGCCCGCAATGGTCGCCGGCACCCGGAAAATACCGCTGCCGATCGTGATTCCCACGACGACCGCCGCCGCACTCCAGGGTCCGACGGTGCGCGGCATCCGCTCGCCCCAGGCGTCGGCCTGCGTCACGGGTGATTCGGGGCCGGGCGCCGCCACGACGATCCTCCGGCAAAGTTTGGCAGATATTGCAGACGCGCCGCGCGCCGCTCGGCTCAGTAGCGGCGCGCCAGCGCCTCGACGCCCGCACGCTCGGCGCCGATCGCCTGATACAGCGGCACGTGCCGCCAATGCGGTCCGCCGTTGACAATGGCCGCGAAAGCGATCCATCCGCCGTCGCGCTTGCGCAGGTAGCCGGCAATGCCACACACCGAGCGCGGCTGATTCAGGGTGCCGGTCTTCAGCGCCACGCGGTTGAGCCAGGCGGCATCGCCCTGACGTAGAAAGGCGAAGGGGGCATCGTGCGGAACGGCGAGACCGGCGTAGAACGCCGGGAAGCGCCGCGTGTCGTGATATTCGTACACCAGCAGGTGCACCAGATCGTTGGCCGAAAGCCGGTTACGCGTGGTCAATCCGCTGCCGCTGTACAGTGGAGGCGGGCCCACATGCGGTGGATCGTCGCGCTCGGTCTGCGCGACGAAGTTCGACAGCACCCGGCTGGCCGAGGCAAGCGTCTCGTGCGGCCGCGCCAGAGCACCCATGTCGAGTGTCAGGACATCGGCGATGTAGTTATTGGAGTACTGGAGCATTCGCCAGAGCTGCTCGCGCACCATCAGGCCGCCGACATGGCCCAACACTTGCGCACCGGCGGGCAGCTGTTCGAAATGCACCTGCACCGGGCCGCTGATCCGTATCCCGATCTCGCGCAGCTCCTCCTTCAGCAGCAGGCCCGTTCCGTATGCCGGGTCGGACATCGCGCGATAGACACGCTGCCCGTGGCCCATCGGCATGTCGCCCCCAACCGCCAGGGTATCCGACCCATTGACCGTACGCTGCTCGACCCAGAAGGTCTGCCGCCAACCCTCGGGTACGGTGCGAATGGTTCCCGTCACCGCGATCGGCAGGCGGCTGAGTGCACAGCCGCCGATACGCGCGGCTCTGTCCGGCGAGGTCGGCATGATCTGCACACACCAGGTGCCGTAGTCCACCCCAATCGCCGACAACGGCGCGTTGTAGGCGTTATCGCTGCGCAGCCGGGCCGCACACCGGTCCTGGTCGCCGCAGGCCATCGACCCGAACGGCAACGGATCGACCCGCAGCGCGCCATCGATCTTGTGAATGCCCGCGGCGCGCACCGCGTTCGCCAACACCCACAGGGATCGATCGGTGAGCGAGGGATCACCGGCGCCCACGAGGATGAGGTCTCCGCGCAGGACATCGCCGCGCACCGCTCCGGTGGTCACCACGCGGGTCTGAAACTGCTGGTCCGGAGGCCACACCTGCAGCGCCGCCGCGGCGGTCGCGAGCTTGGTCAGCGAAGCGGGGGTCAGGCGCCGGGATGGATCGAGCTGCTCTATCACACGGCCGGTGCTCAGGTTCACCGCGGAGGCGGACACGAGCGCCCCCTGGCGCTGCAGCCGTGCCAGGGCGCTCCAGTCGGCGTAGGCCGGCAGTGCGAGCGGCAGGGTAAGTGCCGCAAATACGATGGTGATGAGGCCTCGGCGCATCGGCGCACATTATGCTGACGAAGCGTCATCGATGGAAGGAATTCCGGTCCGCCCGCAGGCGGCGCGCCGCGAGCGTCAGCCCCGCTGCTGGATCGCCGTGATCTGAGCCGCGAGGTGCGCGGGTACGACTTCGCTGTCGAGAATCGCAAGATAGCCATCCGCTACTGCGACAACCACCGTCCGTGCGTACCTATGAATGACCGTGCCGGCGGGATGCTCGTGCGCCTCCCGCCACCCGGTCGCGTGCTTGACGATGTGCCATGCGCCGGCGACATTCGCCAAGCTTCCAGTCCGCCCATAGGCGCGGATGTGGCGCAGCAGATCGTCGACGGGCCTGGAAAGATCCACCCCCTTGTCCGCGAGCGTTATCTTCGGCCAGTAAGTCCCGTCCCCTTGCGGCGCGGCGGTTTGCCACAGCTCGGCGAAATTCCGCGCGACCCGGTCCGCCAGGCGCCTGGCCGCGATCTGCACGCGTAAATCCAGGCTTTCGTGGCATTCATCGGCGCGCAACGGGAAATGCTCCGCGGCCAGGATCTCTCCGGCGTCGATCCGGGCGGTCAGCCTGTGGCAGGTGACGCCCCACGTGGCGTGATTCTCGAGAATCGCGCGCGGCAGCGGGTACGCGCCGCGGCCCACCGGCAAAGGCGAGGGGTGGAAATTGATCGCATGCTTCACCGGCGGATTCCACTGCGGAATCTTCCAGTCATAACCCGCCACGACCAGCACGTCGCACCCCTCGCTGCCGAGGTCGGCGATGTCCCGCTGCGACATGCGGGAGAGCTGAATCGATATCCCCTGCTGTTCCGCGAGCGCGATGGACGCGCGCTGATCACCGAACTCCGGATCGCGCAACGGCACGGTGAACAGCTTCATCGGAACCCAGCCGGCGAGACAGAACGCCTCGAAGATCCCGAGATATCGGTCATAGGTCGCGATGGCGAAGCGCATGAGCTGCTCCGAGGATCCAGTCCCCTGTACCTCCCAGTATCGCACCGCCGGCCAAGGCGAATCCGTGCGCCCGTTCGCCGTGCGCAGCAGGCCCGCGGTCCGCGCGACACGAAATGCGCCCGAGTACGCTCGTTCCGGGTCACTCTATGGTCACTCAAAACGCGAGTTCGACGCCCTGATGCGAAAGGTAAAACTTCGCCAGGATACGGTGCGGACGCTCCCCTATCTCGGTGAACGGAACTCGCAGTGCATCTGCTGGGACGACGAGATCCCCTGCTTCGGCCTGCGCGTCTACCCGACGGGTCGTCGCACTTATGTGGTCAGTTACCGCGTCAACCAGCGCAAGCGCCTCGCCAAGCTGGACCGAGCAGAAGCGCTTCCCCTCGCGGAAGCCCGCAGAAGGGCTCGAGCATTTCTCGGGCAGGTGGCAGACCGCCAGGACCCGCAGGCGCGGCCGATGATTCATTGAAAGCCGCGAGCACGATCAAGGCGCTCGTCGAGGCCTGCCTCCGCAAGCACGCGAGTCCGAAAAAGCAGTCCGGACCTAGCGACGAGCGATACCTGAACAGGCTCTTGGTCCCGAAGCTGGGGTCACGCCTCGCCGTGACGATCACCTCGGCGGACATCGCGGGCATCCACCGCGCGTACGGCGCCGATCACCCCTGCGCCGGCATCGAGGAGTTCCCGGAGCACAAGCGCAAGGTCTACGTGACGAGCGAGCAGATGCCCGCATTGGCGCGTGCCATCGAGACAGAGACGAATGATCACGCCCGTCACGCACTCTGGTTGCTGCTCCTCATCGGCGTTCGCAAGCAGGAATTGCGGAGGACACAGTGGAACGACGTGGACTGGAACCAGCGAACGCTTTCCATCGGGCGCACCAAGAACGGCGAGCCTCTCCTTGCGCCGCTATCCATAGCCGCGATCGATCGGCTGAAGATGATCCCGCGGATCGAAGGCAACCCCTACATCATCTGCGGAAAATTCCCCGGCCAGCCACTGAAGGATCTCCGGTCGGCATGGCTGCGCGTCGGCACTGCGGCCGCGTTACAGCATGTGAGAATTCACGATCTGCGGCGCACCGTCGGATCCTGGCTCGTGCAAGGCGGCGCATCCCTGCACCTTGTCCGCGCAGTCTTGAACCACAAGGATCCGAAGACGACGGCAGGATATGCCTACTTCCAGATGGAAAATCGCCAAGCTGTTCTCGATCGCCATGGCGAACGGCTACGAGAAATCGCCGCCCGGCCGAGCACTCGTCCCCGGGGATCCCACAGGCGGAACATCGCGCGCCAGGTCGCAAACAATGGCCGCAGTGTCCGCCGATTCACGCGGCGGGAACTCTACAACCTCGTCTGGTCAAAGCCGATATCCAAGCTGGCGGCGACGTATGGCGTCTCGGACGCCGGTCTTGCAAAGGCCTGTCGCCGCGCCAACATCCCCGTGCCGCGCCGGTGATATCGGGCGAGACTTTCTGCTGGACAGACCATGGGAAAGCCACCCCTCGAGCCGGCGCCGGATATCGCCACGGAAATTGTGATCCGGTCACGTGCGGTCGCGATACCGCCAGTGCCGCATCGATGCAATAGCGCATGCAGACCGGGGCCAAGGGGTCACGCGATGCCTTCGCTTCTGCCGCCCGGCCCTGCCTGGGCCGCTTTCCTCGCGGTATGTCGCATCCTGGCACCTTTGTGCCCTCTGGGACCTATGCCTGGGCGCTATCGTGTGCATCGCGTCTTGCCTTGAGGCGGTGCGCACTCGCCCGCAATGGTCGGCGAGCTTTCGCATCAGTTCCCGCAGACCGATCGCGGTCACTCCATCGGCCATGGGCCACGATTCCGTGCCGCCGTGGACCAGATAGGCCTCGCGAGGCTGCAGGGCCTGCCGCGCCGAGTTAAAGCCGCGCGATAACGTTGGCGCGGTCGAGCGTTTGATCTCGATGACCATTTCGATCAAACCGTCTCGCTCGAATAGAAGGTCGATCTCGGCCCCATCCTCGGTCTGGTAGAAATAGGGCGTCCGTCGATCGCCGGCCACGGCGATCAGGTTTCCGCTGACAAAACCTTCCCAGCTTGCACCCGCGACGGGGTGCCCGAGGACCTGATCCCAGGTTTCCAGATCGAGCAGGGCGTGGGTCAGACCGCTGTCGCGAATGTAGACCTTCGGCGTACGTACGAGTCTCTTGCCTGTGTTGCCGATCCATGGACGCAGCCGACGGACCAGCAGTAAATCGACGAGCAGATCGATGTAGCGCGTGACGGCCGGAGCGGAGACTTCCAGGCTCGACGCCAATCTGGACTGGTCGAGCGGGCTGGCCTGAGAGTGCGCGAGCATCGTCCAGAGTCGACCGATCGTTTCCGCCGGCATCCGCGGAGCGAACATCGGGACATCCCGCTTGAGATAACTGCGAACAAAGGCGCGGCGCCAATCGAGACTCGCCCCATCGCTCTGCGCAAGTAAACTGTCGGGGAATCCCCCCCCCCCCCCGCGTCCAGAGACGATCGATATCACCCAGCTGCGACGGAAATTCCAAAGCGTCGATCGATGCCAGGTCTACGTAGGCCACCCGGCCCGCAAGCGTCTCAGACGCCTGACGCATCAGATCAATCGCGGCCGAGCCGAGCAGAAGGAAATGCCCAACACGATCTCCCGCCGCACGGCGGTCGTCGATGATTCCGCGCAAAGTCTCAAATAGTGCAGGGGCGCGATGAATCTCATCGATGACGACGAGCTTGCCGACCTGGGCACGCAGAAACGCATCCGCATCCTGGAGACGCCGTCGATCAACCGGGCGCTCAAGGTCGAGGTACAGTGCTCGCGCCTTGCGTGCACTGGCAATCTGCCGAGCGAGGGTCGTCTTGCCGACTTGCCGAGGACCGAGGAGAACCACCCCAGGCATTTGCCGCAGGCGCTCTTCAATGATGGGGCGGAGCCGACGCGAGATCATATTTAAAACCGGAATTATAACGACAGACGTTATAATTCCGGCGGGTCGCTGCCAAGCCTCACGAAGCGTCGGGACGTAGGTGCCGCAGGTTCAAATCCTGTCACCCTAACCATTGATTTTCCAGATATTTTTGTCTCAAGGACGCCATTGATCCCGATTTCCGGGTGGCGATCTATAGCAGACTGTTACACGCCGGCTACCGACGACAGGGTCTGACATCAATAAAGTTGGTGACCACGAACAGACCGGGGGCAGCACTTGTAGTCGGCGGACACAGTTGGCCGCTGGCGCGCCAGAAATCGATGATAAAGACGCCAGGAAGTTCGCGTCCCAGCACCTCGGTCGCAACATCGCTGATTTCTCCGTGCCGATCGGTCATCGATCAGGGAGAAGCATGGCGCACGGCTTGGCGACGACAGCCCGCAGTCGAGATGACTACGCTCAGGTGCCAATCGGCCTCATCGGCATGGAGCGCCCCAGTCGCGGCAGCCTTGTGCTTGCACACCCGGCCTGATTGGAATTTCAACGCAGATCGCCCGACAGGAGTACTACGACTCGCCTTGCACTTCCCGCTTGGCCGCTCTATGGGCACTCAAGCAGGAGTCTGTTCACCAGGAGCGCGATAACTCATTGATTTATTGGCGCGCCCGGAGAGATTCGAACTCCCGACCTCATGGTTCGTAGCCATTTTTGATCAACAAACATCGTTTGCGCCATATTGCGATAGTGTTCTATAAAACAAAGAGATATTGCGCCCCTACCCGGCCTGATCTACCCTGCTCTACGCTCGATTGCGCCTCCGCGTGGTGACTCTGTGGTGACTCAAACTGACCACATGGTTTGCAGCAAGCCGGCGAAGATCGATCGGGCGCGTGCTGCCGGCGCACGCGTGCCCCCTGGTCATTTCGGCCGTGCAGAGGAGTTCCGTGATGGCACATCTGACCAAGCGATTCATCGATTCCCTGGTGTACTCGAAGGTCGCTCCGGCACGCGAGGCCCACTGGGATGAGCGACTGCGGGGCTTCGGCGTGCGCGTGTATCCGAACGGCGAGAAGTCCTACGTCTTCAGCTACCGGCACCAGGGACGGAAGCGCCTGATCGCCCTCGGGCGCACCACCGAACTCACCCTCGAGCAAGCCCGCGATATGGCGCTCAGCCACAAGGTGAGACTTCGCCAGGAGGATACCGATCCGATGCTTGAGCGCGAACGAGCGCTCCTCGGTGACACGATCGCCGAACTCTGCACGGCCTACCTCGACCGCTACGCCAAGGTGCGCAAGCGCTCGTGGCGTCTCGATGTTCAGCGGATCGAGAAATACCTCCTACCCGAGTGGGGAACGCTCAAGGCGGCGGCACTGAAACGGACGGACGTCGCGGCACTGCACCGCCGCGTGGGCGCCGCGCACCCCTATGCCGCAAACCGCATCGTGGAACTTGTCTCCAAGATGTTCGAACTCGCCCGCCTCTGGGGCATCGTCGAGGAAGATCACCCGAATCCAGGCCGACGCATCGAGGCGTTTCGCGAGGTCAAGCGCGAGCGCTGGGTGACCGCCGAGGAAATGCCGCGCCTGGGGCAGGCAATCCAGGCCGAGCCGAACGTCTTTGTGCGCGCCGCGATCTGCCTGTATCTGCTCACCGGAGTGCGCAAGAGTGAACTGCTGAAGGCCCGCTGGCGCGACATCGACTGGAATCGGGCGGAATGGACACTGCCTGAAACCAAAAACGGCAGACCGCATGTCGTGCCGCTTAGCCGCCCGGCGCTTGATCTGCTCGAGCGTCTGCCGCGCGATCCAGCGAATCCGTACGTCTTCCAGGGCGCACTCGCCGGTCGCCCGCTCGTCAACATCAGCAAGCCCTGGCAGCGCATCCGCGTGGCCGCCGGAATCCCTGACGTGCGCTTGCATGACCTGCGCCGCACGGTGGGCTCGATGCTCGCGCAGAACAATCATTCGCTGCACCTCATCGGCCGAGTGCTCAACCACCAGGACACCGCATCGACGTTGGTGTACGCGCGTTTTGGGCAGGACCACGTCCGCGCTGCCCTCGAGGATCACAGCCAAGGGTACTGCGAGCATTTGGTGTTGCCCTCCCCGATGAACTTCGGACCCCGCGTCACCGAGCCGGGTAGGAAGGCGCGATATGCCAGTCATAGGCCCCGAACTGGACGCGCGCGTCGCTCCCGTCTCGCAACTCAGTCCAAAAGCCGCCCAAATACTAGAGACCAACGTGCGGCAACTTTTCGTAAACCAGCCCAAAAGCAATGTCGATAATCTGCTCGAAGCGCTCACTTCAATGACTTGTAACTTCTGCGAATTTGAGCAACATGAGGCGCTACGACGCATCAGTAAAATCAAGAGGGAGCTTCGGCCGTTACATCGTCACATCGCGGTCCTGCTGGGATTGATCAATCGTCTCTCTTTGGAAGCGCGCAATGAGTTTGACCACGATATATATCCTGGTTTTCAGTTGCCTGAACACTTTTTGGCATTAGAGTTGCCATGTAAATGGACTGATCGCTACACGGGCAATCCGCACAATAAACACCAAAAGAAGAAGACGCCTCGCGCTCACGCACCGTCACTGCCGCCCAGCACTTATTACGTCGATCCCGTTGTCGTGTCCTTGAAACGAATGCAAAAAGCGATTCACGACGTACTGACCGATAGATTTGATCCACCGGAAAAAGACGGCAAGCGGGGCAAAGGCGGAGCACCCTATCGCCTCCCGTGGCACCACCTTGCATGGGAAGTCGCGCTCGCGATGAAACACCACACGGGTATTAAAGCTTCAAATTACCCTGGCGGAAAATTTGAACAGCTGTTGCGCACCTGCCTCCGCGCGGGCCTCGACACAATCGGTTCCAACACCTGCGTCCCGGAGGATCTGCGCTCGTACACGCGAAGCGCCATTAAATCTATCGGACTTCAGTTACCTTCCTCCCTTCCCGATAATGGGGCTTTGGGACAATCGGGTCTGGAATGATTCCTGCCCCCAGTCGAGCATGATCCGGCGGTGTTGTCACCGGACCCGGTCGGCAGCCTGCTATCGCTTATAGGGGATCGGTCCACCTCTAAGACCGCCCGTAACGCGGATGCCGAAGTCGGCTTCCTCTGATCTGTCGGGATATGCTCACGCGCCATTGCGGGGAGGCTGATATGCGAGACCCAGCTCATCCAGAAACCATCGACGTATTTGTCGGCGTGGATATCGGCAAGGGCGAACGCCACGCCGTGGCGCTCGATCAAGCAGGCAAACGGTTTCTGGATCGCGCGTTGCCGACCGGTCAATCGCAGCTCAACGCGCTGATCGAGGAGCTCAGATCCCATGGGACGCTGCTGTTTGTCGTCGATTAGCCCGCCTCGATCGGAGCGCTGCCGATCGCTGTCGCACGTGCTGAAGGCATCGCAGTGGCGTATCTGCCTGGCCTCGCCTCGCCAAGCGTCGCATCGCGGACCTGCATGCCGGCGAAGCCACGACGGACGCCCGCGATGCCGCGATCATCGCCGGGGCGCCCCGATCGATGCCGCACGTACTGCGCACGCTGCGACTCGCGGATGACGCACTCGCCGAACTGATGCTGCTGTGCAACTTCGACGACGATCTGGCGGCGCAGATCACTCAGGTGAGCAATCGCCTGCGGGGCCTGCTCACGCAAATGCATCCCGCGCTCGAGCGCGTGCTCGGTCCGCACCTCGACCATCCCGCGGTGTTTGATCTGCTGCAGAGATACCCGACGCCCGGCGCACTGGCCGCTGTGAGCTGCCCACGCCTGGTCACGCGTCTGAAGAAACTTGCGCCGCGCATGACTGAGCGGCTTGCGCAGGACATCTACCAGGCCTTCAGCGAGCAGCATGTACCTGGAACCGAGGTCGCCGGACTCGCCGTGCCCCGTCTGGTGCAGCAGCTGAGCACCTTGCGCACACAGCGCGAGGAACTCGCCCGTGAGGTCGAGGCTCGGGTGAACGCACACCCTCTTTGCCCGGTCCTGATGAGCCTGCCAGGGGTCGGCATCAGGACCGCCGCACGACTCCTAACGGAGGTCGTCTGCCGCGACTTCCACTCCGCAGCGCACTTGGCCGCTTACGCGGGGCTCTCCCCAGTGACGCGTCGCTCCGGATCCTCGATCCGCGGAGAGCACCCGTCCCGACGGGGCAACAAGGTGCTCAAACGCGCGCTGTTCCTCTCGGCCTTCGCTGCACTGCGGGACCCGGTCTCCCGTGCCTATTACGAGCGCAAGGTCAACCAGGGAAAGCGCCACAACCAAGCCCTGATCGCTCTCGAGCGGCGGCGCTGCGACGTCTTATTCGCCATGCTGCGGGACGGGACACTCTACCACCCGGTCACCCTCAGGGCTGCTTGACAGGAACATAGGGGCATCCCCAAAAACGGCATAAAACCGTTTCCAAAAAAAATAAGGTTCCTCGCCTTACGTTCTAGTCCGACCGGATTTACGGTGTGCTTCGATTCAGCAAGCCGAACGGAGCGTCCCATGCGGACACCACGACACCCAATGAGCGCTGCCGAGACGATCTCGGTGAACGCGGCCCCCGTTTTACGCAACGAAGTTCAGGCGGCCGCCTTCTTGTGCGTCAGTCCTCGTGCGCTGCAGAAGTGGCGAGTCACCGGAGACGGACCGCAGTACCTGCGTCTGAGTGCCCGCTGCATTCGCTATAGCCAGGCCGAATTAATCCGCTGGGCCGAGGCGCGAATTTGCCGCGCGACCGCTGAATACTCCTCCGCACGCCGGTAATTAAGCCCGGAGAACGGACGCCGAGCTTGCAAATGCATCTCTTCCATCCGACCGCATCCGATGCACATAGGAATCCTGCCATGCCTACCGTTCAACTGCTTTCCGTCGAAGAAGTCGCAGACCGTCTCGATGTTTCTCCATCCACCCTCGCCCGCTGGCGACAGACAGGAAGTCCGGCTCTATCAAATTCCGAGTGGGTAATGCGGCCTGAAGTGACACGGTTGCCCTCGTAGCCCCCAGTGCCGCAGCCGACCGACGGCCGGGCGCCTGCAGCAGCCCGGCCAAGCGGTCGGGCGAGCGCAGCGAGCGCCTGTGGACCGATGAGGGCAACCCCGTCCAGGTGGCACGATGCGTCCTTTGCTGCGGTAGGATTTCGGTTCACCGCAAACGGATAGGTCGCAATGGTCACTGAGAAGATCTTCGAGTCGGCCCTCGGCATCAGCAGCCCCTGGTTCATCGCCGGGATGAACTTCCAGCCGCAGCAGCGCAAGCTCAGCATTCGGGTGGATTTCGAGGTCGGCAGCCGCTTTGCCGTGCCGGGGCAGGCAGGTGTACATCCGGTGCACGACACGGTCACCAAGACGTACCGGCACCTGAACTTTTTCCAGCATGAGTGCGAACTCGAAGTGCGGCTGCCGCGGGTGAAGCTGCCCGACGGTAAGGTCATGCAGATCACCCCGCCCTGGAGCGGCAAGCTCTCTGGCTTCACGCTGCTGTTCGAGGCGTTCGTGCTGCTGCTGGCACGGGAGACGACCTTCACGGGCGCCGCGCGCATCAGTGGACTTTCGGTCCACCGGGTCATGGCGCTGTGCGAGAAGTACGTGAACG
>JAJZZR010000314.1 GCA_021797465.1 Pseudomonadota bacterium
CGGACATGGTGTCGAATACCTCGATCGCCGAGCGGGAGGCGTTCATGACGCCGACGCCGCTCGGGCCGGGCGCGGCGGTGTTCAACACCTACGCGCTCGAGCACGTATGCGGCGTCTATCACGGCAACCGGCGCTCGCGCCCGGGGCGCAGGGTGTTCATCCTGTCACGTTCGGGTTTCGCTGGCCTGCAGCGCTGCGGGGCCGCGGTCTGGAGCGGCGACACCGCATCGAGCTGGGCGGACATGAAGGACCAGATCGCCGCGGGCCTCGGCTATTCCCTCTCGGGGCTGCCGAACTGGACGATGGACATCGGCGGCTACGAACCCCGGCAGCGCTACGTGCACCCCGATGCGGTCAACCTCGCCGAATGGCGCGAGCTCTATACCCGCTGGTTCGAATTCGGCGCGTTCTGTCCGATCTTCCGCTCGCACGGCATGCCGCCGCACCGCGAGATCTACAACATCTCGCCGCCGGGCACGAAGATCTACGCCATCCTGGCGTCCTATGACAAGTTGCGCTATCGGCTGATGCCCTACATCTACACCCTCGCGGGTGATACCTGGCTGCGCGACGGTACGATCATGCAGGCGCTGGAGATGGACTTTCCGCACGATCCGCGCGTGCGCAGCATCGCGACCGAGTACATGTTCGGTCCGGCGTTCCTGGTGAGTCCGGTGTACCGTTATCGTGCGCGGCGCTGGCCGGTGTATCTGCCCGCCGGGGCGCTCTGGTACGACTTCTTCACCAACCACGAGTATCGCGGCGGCCGCTCGGTGACCGTGGCGGCGCCGCTGGCGCGCGAGCCGCTGTTCGTGCGCGCCGGCTCGATCGTGCCGGTGGGACCGGCGATCCAGTACACCGGCGAGCGGCCCGGCGCGCCGATCACGCTGCTGGTCTATACGGGGGCGGACGGCGCCTTCACGCTGTACGAGGATCAGGGCACCACGCTCGGCTATCGGCATGGGCAGTATGCGCTGATCCCCTTCACCTATGCTCAGGCGAGCGGCACGCTCACCATCGGGCGGCGCATCGGGAGCTATCCGGGCATGGCGCGTACGCGGCAGTTCAGGGTCCGCTTCATCGGTCCGGGCTCGGCGGCCGGTGACGACTACGCGACTCCGGCTTATCGCGTCGTGCGTTATTCGGGCGCGCCGGTGCGCGTGCGCTGCGCGGCGTGTACACACCAAGCGGAGGACAACACATGATGCGTGCAATCACGAGGATCCGCCGGCGGGGCGGCGGAGCGGGGCGTGTCCTCGGTGCGGGGCATCGTTCCCGCGGTATGCAGGGGCTGGCGGCGGTCGCGGCCGGCCTGCTGGTCTGCTGCCCGGTGCCGGCCGGCGCCCACGTGCTCGCGCGCCGGCCCCCCATGGGATGGAACAGCTGGGACGCGTATGGCAAAACCATCACCGGGGCGCAATTTCGCGCCAACGTGCGCTGGATGGCCCGGCACCTGCGCCGTTACGGCTGGCGCTATGCGGTGATCGATGCGGGGTGGTCGATACCCCACCCTCTGGCGGGCGGCGCGCGTTCCGGGGTCCTGACCATGGATCGCCACGGGCGCTACATCCCGACGCCCAACCGTTTCCCCTCGGCGGCCGGCGGCCGGGGGTTCGGCCCGCTGGCACACTACGTGCATTCGCTGGGCTTGAAGTTCGGCATTCACATCCAGCGCGGCATACCGGCGGAGGCGGTGCGCGCGAACCTGCCCATTGCCGGCTCGCCGTTTCGTGCGCGGCAGGCGGTTGATCTGAACGCGCCGTGTACCTGGGACCCGCACAACGACGGGGTGGCGGACAACGCCGCCGGGCAGGCGTACTACGATTCGATTCTGCGTCTCTATGCCCGCTGGCACGTTGATTTCATCAAGGTGGATTGCATCTCCAGCCGGCCGTACGCCGCGGCCGACATCCACATGCTCGCCCAGGCGGTGCGCGCCGCCGGCCGGCCGATGGTGATCAGTCTCTCGCCCGGTCCGACGCCGCTCGACAAACTGGCGCAATTGCGCCGCGATGCCAACATGTGGCGCATCTCCAACGATGTCTGGGACGTGTGGCGCAGCCAGACGGCCTATCCGCAGGGCATTGCCAACCAGTTTCCGCGGTTGGCGCGCTGGGCGCCGCTGGCGCGACCGGGGCACTGGCCCGACGCGGACATGCTCGCGATCGGCTATCTCGGACCGCATCCCGGGTACGGTCGGGCGCGCTGGAGCCGACTGACGCATGCCGAGCAACGCACGTACATGACGTTGTGGTGCATCGCGCGCTCGCCGTTGATCATCGGTGGCAATCTGACTCGCATGAACCGCTGGACCCTCTCGTTGCTCGATAACCGGGCGGTGATCGCGGTCGATCAGGACGCGACGGACGACCATCAAGTCCTGGCCCACCATCGGTTCGTGGTATTGATGTCGCGTCCGCGGCGCGCCGGCGGGCGGTATCTGGCGGCGTTCAATCTCGCCGACCGGGCACGCGTCCTGAGGCTGCCGTGGCGCGCGCTGTCGCTGCCGGGGCGGCGCTACCGTCTGCGCGATCTGTGGCGGGGTCGAACCCTCGGCGTCGCGCCGGCGTTGCGTGTGCGGCTCGCGCCGCACGGCTCGGTGCTGTACCGCGTGTGGCGCGGCGCGGCGTCCCGCCGGTAGGGCGCGACCCGCGGCGCGATCCTGTTTGCGCCCGGTGTGAATCTCTGGAGTGATCCGTGTCTGAAAGCTCTCTGTCACAGTGTGTTTCCCTCGCCTACGGCGATTACGCGCTCGATGTCCTGCCGCAGCTCGGCGGAGCGCTCGCGGGCCTGCGCTTTCGCGGCCTGGAGGTGTTGCGCCGCACGCCGCCCGGAGCCGACGAGCCGCTCTCGAGCGCCGGCTTTCCGCTGGTGCCGTTCGCCAACCGCATCGCGCATGGACGGTTTCGCTTCGGCGCGGTCGAGGTGCGCCTCGATCGCAACGCGCCCGAGCAGGCCCATCCGCTGCACGGCCAGGCGTGGCGCCACCCGTGGTCGGTCGAGTCGCGCTCGAGCCGGGAAATCGCGCTGACGTACGAGCATGCGCCCGGGCAGTGGCCCTGGCGGTACGGCGCCCGGCAGGTGCTCACGCTCGATGCGGATGGGCTGCGGGTGCAGCTCTCGCTGGTGAACCGGGCCGATGAGCCCATGCCGGCCGGATTGGGCTGGCATCCGTATTTTCGCCGCTCTCCGCGCATGCGCCTGCGGACCGAGGTCGCGCAGGTCTGGCTCACCGACGAGGTGTGCCTGCCCACTCGGGCCGCGCCGGGAAGCCACTTCGGCGAGTGGAAGGGTGCCGAGGCGCTGCCCGACGACCGGCTGATCGATCACTGCTTCGACGGGTGGAGCGGACGGGCCGAGCTCGATTGGCCCGAGGAGGCGCTCTGCGTGCGCCTGACGGCCGAGTGGCCGCTCAGGTGGTTGCACGTGTTCGTCCCGCCGGGCGCGGATTTCCTGTGCCTCGAGCCGGTGAGTCACATGCCCGATGCGCTGAATCGTGCCGAGCCCGCCGAAATCACCGGGCTGCGGGTGCTCGCGCCCGGGGAGACGCTTGCCGCCACAGTTCGCCTCAGCGCGATGCCTGGACCCCGCGTGGGCTGAGGCGTTCTCGGCGCGCAGCCGATGGCCGCCGCTCACTCCAGCGGCGCGACGTCGTGGAATTTCGTGTAGTCGAGGTAATCGACGCCGTCCTCGCCGGTGGACAGGATGTCGGAGAAGGTGTGCCGCCAGCGCAGCGCCTCGGCCGGATACTCGTGGCGCGCCATGAGCGTCTGCCCGGTGGTCTCATCGATGCCGAAGAGCGTCAGGATCAGAAAGGCGTTCTGCGCCTGGAGCGATTCGAGCGTGGCGCCGGCGAGCGGACTGTCGGGGCCGAGCGGGTGCATCAGTGTCCAGCTGAACAGGAACGCCGGCTGCTCGCTGCGTCGCAGCCGAAGATCGTGAATGCGGCGGATCGAGTAGCCTTCAACGGTGCGCTCGTCGCGCACCAGGCGCAATCGCGCCTGCGCTTCCATGATCACGTTCCCCCGCTCGTTGGCGGCGCGCAGCATCAGCGTCGGCTCGCCGTCGAGCGGGCGGATGACGGCGTAACGGGCGAAGAGGATGCGGGCCGTCGGGCGCGAGAAGCGCGCAAACATCATGCCGGCGATGACCGCGAGACTCATGATGCCGGTAAAGATCTCGACCGAGGCGACCACGTGCGTGTACAGGGTTTGCGGGTGCATGTCGCCGTAGCCGACGGTGGCGAGCGTCTCGACACTGAAGAAGAAGCAGCCCCAGTACCCCGGCGGGTTGAGATGGGCGATGCCGCCGTCGCGTAGCCAGTAAACCACGGCAAACAGCAGATTGAACACTGTCAGAAAAACGGCGAAGCTGGCGAACAGCCGTGGCCAGCTGATGGTCATGTAGAAGTGATAAAGGTCCTGCCAGCGGCGCCGCGGCATCCCGCGACGCACGAAGCGGCGGCCGGTGGTCAGGGTATGAACGACCGGAGAGCTACGGGGCACGGGGGCTCCTGCGCGGCGGCGGACGGGTTGGCCCAGCCAGGGTAGTCAAGCCGTTGCGGGCGTTCAAGCGCCGGCAGCAGTCTCGGTCCGGACCCGCGGATGCCCGGTCGGCCCGACGCCGAGGCGGCAGCCCGGCGGGATGGGTGAGCCCTGGGCCGGGCCCGCCGAAGCTCGACGGTCACCCCCCGGCGCCCGCCGCGCGGTCGGATGACGGGAACGGGGCGCCCCCGTCGTCCCGTCGCGTCTCCCGGCGGCGAACGGGTTGATTCTGGTTGCGTTATCATATGATAATTGCCTCGAGCATCGAGGCCTTGCGGGCGCCGAGCGTATGTTACAGTGCGCCGCCTGTTGGGGTGGGTGAACAACCAGTAGTCAGCGGGGATAGCTACAGATTCGATGAACAAGCCGGCACGAAAATCCCGCAGTGGTGCCCGCAGAAGCGTAACCATCAAGGACGTCGCCCGCTATGCGGGCGTCTCGCCAATGACCGTCTCGCGCGTGGTCAACGGCGGCCAGTATGTGAGCGACGCGACCCGCCAGACCGTGATGCAGGCCGTCCGCCAGCTCGGCTACTCGCCGAACCTCGCCGCGCGCAATCTTGCCAGCGCGCGCGGCGAGCGGTTGGGCCTGCTCTACGGCAATCCGAGCGCCTCCTATCTGAGCGAGTTTCTGGTTGGTGCGCTCGATGCGGCGACCCGCCACGGCGTGCAGCTGGTGCTGGAGAAGTGCGAGCTCACCCCGGCGGCCTCGCGGCGCGCGGTGCGCCGGCTGGTGGCCGGCGGTGTGGTGGGCGTGGTGTTGCCGCCGCCGCTGTGCGAGTCGGCGGTGATCCGCGCGGAGCTGCAGGTCGCACGCATGCGGATCGTGGCGGTGGCCGCCGGCCGGCCGCCGGTGGATGCGATGTGCGTCAGCATCGATGACTTCGCCGCGGCCCGCGAGATGACCGGGTACCTCCTGGCGCTCGGACATCAGCGCCTCGGCTTCATCAAGGGGCATCCGAACCAGACGGCGAGCGACGAGCGCTGGCACGGCTTCGTGGCGGCGGTGCAGGAGCATGGCGACCTGCCGCCGCCGCGTGTCGAGCAGGGCTTCTTCACGTTCCGCTCCGGGCTCGATGCGGCCCGCAAGCTGCTCGCCACCGAGCCCTTGCCGACCGCGATTTTCGCGAGCAACGACGACATGGCGGCGGCGGTGATGGCCGAGGCGCACCGCCGAGGCCTCGAGGTGCCGAACGATCTGACGGTGGTCGGCTTCGACGACAGTCTGATCGCGGCCAACATCTGGCCGGGTTTGACCACGATACATCAGCCGATCGCCCAGATGGCCGGCGAGGCGGTCGACATGTTGGTCACTGCGGTGCGCGGCGGCCGCCGCGGGGGGGCGGGCGCCGAACCCGTCCATCGCCTGGTGGCCCACGAACTGGTGGCGCGGGAATCGGCGGCGCGGCCGAGGACTGCGACCGCCTGAGCCGCTTGACAAGCCCGGCCCCCGGAGCACATGGTAGCGATACCAATCTAGGGGGTGCGCATGAACGAGGGCAAGAAGGGGCTCGTGGTCGCGCTGGCGGCGGCGGCGACCTTGGGCGGGCTGCTGTTCGGGTACGACACGGCGGTGATTTCCGGGGTGACGAGCGCGATCACCTATAATTTCGTCACGCCGCTGCATCTGAGCAATTCCGCCGCGGACTTTCTCTCGGGTCTGGCGATTTCGATCGCACTGCTGGGATGCGTGCTCGGCGCGGCAATCGCCGGTCCGGTCTCGACCCGCATCGGACGCAAAGCCGGCCTGCTCATCGCCGGCGTGCTGTTCCTGATCTCCTCCCTCGGCGCCGGATACCCGGAATTCATCTGGGGACTGTTCGGCGCGGTCGGCGCCAAGGCGTTGCCGGCGTTCCTCTTCTATCGCGTGATGGGGGGGACCGCCATCGGCATGGCGTCCATGCTCGCACCGATGTACGTCGCGGAGGTCGCGCCGCCGGCCACGCGCGGCATGTTGGTCACCTTTCAGCAGATCGCGATCGTCATCGGCATCAATCTCGTCTACTTCGTCAACTGGGTGATCCAGTCGGGTCACAGCCGCGCCTACCTTATGACCACCGCGTGGCGGCACATGCTGGCCTCGGCGGCGATTCCGGCGGCGCTGCTGATCCTGTTCATGCTGATCGTGCCGGAGACGCCGCGCTTTCTGGTGCTGAAGGACCGGGACGGCGAGGCGCTGGCGCTGCTGAAGCGCCTGGTGGGGGACGCCAGCGCCGAGACGACGCTGCGGGAGATCAAGGAGACGCTCGTGCAGCACACCCGGCCGCTGCTGTCCTTTGGCGGTCTGGTGCTGGTGGTGGGCATACTGCTGTCGGTGTTCCAGCAGCTGGTGGGCATCAACGCCGTGCTCTACTACGCGCCGCACATGTTCGAGAACATGGGCGCTTCGATCAATCAGGCCTATTGGGAGTCGGCGACATTCGTCGGGATCACCATGACGGTGTTCACCCTCGTGGCGACCTTCACGGTCGACAAAGTGGGCCGCAAGCCGTTGCTGGTCACCGGCGCCCTGGTCATGGCGGCGGCGATGACTCTCATCGGCGTGCTATTCGATGTGCATGCGGTCAGTGCGACCGGCTCGGCGGCCGGCGGGACGCACGGGGCCTCGTATCTGGCGATCGGCGCCGTGATGGTCTACATCATGGGCTTCTCGTTCTCGTGGGGCCCGGTCGTGTGGGTCATGCTCGCGGAGATCTATCCGAACTCGATTCGCGGCAAGGCGATGTCGATCGCCATCGCGGCGCAATGGATCATGAACTTCATCGTGTCGCTGACCTTCCCGATGCTCGACGGCAGCGCGTTCCTCAACAGGCACTTCAATCACGGGTTCGCCTACTGGCTGTACAGTGCCGGAGCGATATTGGCGGCGCTGTTCGTCATTCGTTTCGTGCCGGAGACCAAGGGGCGCACGCTCGAGTCGATCCAGGAATTGTGGCATCGGCGCGACCGCTCGGGCGGCTCGTCCGAGCCGGCCGCTTCCTGAGCCGCGACCGTCCGTCGGTACGGATGCCGACGGACGGATACGTTTGCCTTGCCGCCAAGCCGTTCCCCGGCGGGGCGTGCGGTCATCGGCAGGCACTGGGGCTGTTCAACGCAGTTATGCTCGAGGACCGGCGCGCTCCGTGCGCGGCCGTCGAGGCGGTGCTGAGCCTGCGCGTTATTCCGGACAGGCGCGGCCCGTCGCGCCTCAGACGCGTCCGCCCACCTCATCGATGTGTCGCAGCAGTTCGGCGGGATCCGCGTAGACGCGGATCGCGCCGGAGCGCTCGAGCTCGTCCTGGCCGTAGCCGCCGGAGAGGAGTCCGACACCCAGTCCCTGCGCGCGCCGCGCCGCGAGCATGTCCCAGATGCTATCCCCGACGATGACTGCGCCGTGAATGTCGACGCCGAGCCGCTCGGCCGCGCTCAGGAACAGGTCGGGGTCGGGTTTGGCGTGCGCGACGTCGTCGCGGGTAACGATCGCGGTGCGCGCGGGATCCACACCCAGGATGCGCAAGTTGTATTGTGCCGAGATCATTCTGCCGCTGGTGGCGATCGCCCAGGGCAGGCGCGCCTCGGTGAGATAGGCGAGCAATTCCTTCGCACCAGGCAGGGGCCGCACCCATTGGACGAGCTGCGCATACGCCTCGGCATGATGCCGCTGCAGCTTCTCGAGCAGGTCGGGGGTGATCTCAGCGGACACTTCCCGCAGCAACATCTCGGTGAACAGCCCGCCGCTCATGCCGATGCGCCGGTGGATGCGCCACACCGACAGCTCGATCCGCGCGGCATGCAGCGCCTGCTGCCAGGCGAGCACGTGTTGATAGACGCTGTCGACCAGCGTGCCGTCGAGGTCGAACAGGAAGCTAGTCTGAGTGCGATGCATGGCACGCCCGTCTCGTTTGGGGGGTGCGGCGATTATCCGTGATCGCCGTGGAGCACGGCAACGGCCGGCTCGGCGTCGCGTGATGCGTATTTGTGCGCATACCGCGACCGCGCCATCGGCGCGACCCTTCGGGCCGGGGCGTAGAGGCGAGCAGCACGCATGATCACCAAGGCCATGGGCCCGAAACGTCACGATCCGGTGCACGCCAATCGCGTCGCTACCGTGAGTGTGCGGGTGCGTGATCTGGCGCAGCTGTTCAATTCCCTCGATGCCTCGCCGTTCTGGGACCGCGATCTCGATCCGCAAGCAGCGGAATTCATCGAAGAGGAGTTCAGCGACAAGCGGTCCGCCGCCGAATGGCACCTGCATGTGCACGCGGCCAGCGGCGCTGCGCTGGCGGCCGACTTGCAGCCGGCCCTCGAACATTACTACGAGCGCATGGCGCATTCGGCCGCGCTGCGCCTGCGCGAGGAAACGCGGCTCGGCGAGATAGCGCTGCTCGGCGGAATCGGGATCTTTCTCATCGCCATGAGCGCGCGCGAGTTCATCGCCCGCTTCGCGCATCAGGAACTGTCGGGCTTGCTCAACGAAGGACTGATCATCCTGGCGTGGCTCGCGTTGTGGCGTCCGGTGGAGTCTCTGGTCTACGGCTGGGTGCCGCATTACCGCAGGCGGCGGCTGTACCAGCGTTTGGCCGCCATTCGGGTGACGGTGCGCCTGGAGGAGCCGCGCCTTGCGCAGACCGCCACGGCTCGCCCGGCGCGCGGAAATCCGGATGCCACATGGACCTTGCGCTCTTTGCTTCGGGAACCGATGATGCATCAGGCACTCAATTTAAGGAGCGATGGCCGGTCAATGACTCGGGCGGCGCACGCAGCCCCCACACTCAAACCAGGAGAACGGACGCATGCCTGAGACAAACACCGCGTGGACATTGGTTCTGGCGGCGGGCGAAGGCAGCCGGCTGCAAGCACTGACGACGACGGCCTCGGGAACGGCCGTGCCCAAGCAGTTCTGCTCATTGTTCGACGGTCCGGCGCTGCTGCACGAGGCGCTGCGACGTGCCGACATCATCTCCGATGTGTCGCGAACCTGCGTGATCGTTGCCGAACAGCACCGACGGTGGTGGCGGGAAGCGCTGGCGACCTTGCCGGATCGAAACGTGATCGTCCAGCCATCCAACCGCGGTACGGCCATAGGCATCCTGCTGCCGCTGCTGCACATCCTGGAGCGAGACCGTGACGCGCGGCTCGTGCTGCTGCCGTCGGATCACTCGGTGCGCCAGGAGGCGGTGCTTGCCGATGCGCTTCTGGCCGCGCTCGAGGGTCTGCGTTGGCGCCCGAGTGAGCCGCTGCTGATGGGAATCGTGCCGGAAGAGGTCGACCCGGAGCTGGGCTATATCGTGCCGGGTGAGCGCGACGGGCGAGGCGCGCGGACCGTGGCCCGCTTCGTGGAGAAGCCGCCGCTTGCACAGGCTCGAGAGCTGATCCGCGCCGGCGCGCTGTGGAATGCCTTCATCGTCGTCACCCGCGGACAGGCTCTGTTGAACCTGCTGCGCGCCCGCATCGGCGACATCGTGAGCGCGATGGAGGCGGCCATCGCCCACGATCGGGCTGATCCGCAAGCCGGAACGCTCGCCGCGCTCTACGAGCGCTTGCCGAGCATCGATTTTTCGCGCGACATCATCGCGGGACAGGAGGACGCGCTGCGGGTGCTGTCAGTCCCGCCCTGCGGCTGGAGCGATCTCGGCACGCCTCAGCGCGTGGAAGAAGCGCTGCGGCGAGGACCGCAATCCGCCCCGCGCATCCCGCCCCGCGGGGGCGGCGCATGGCTGAGTCTGGCGGCCCAACATCATCGTCTGCAGATGCGGCATCAGACCGCGGGCGCCTGAGCCGCCAAGCTCCGGCCCGATCGAAGGCGCGCCGGGTTAGGTGCGCGGCGTGCGCACCGTATCGACCAGGCCGGCCATGCCGCCGAGCACGGAACCGACCAGCGCTCCGGCGCCGGTGAGGGTGCCCACGGCGCCGAAAACCGGCAGCGCGGTCAGCAAGGCAACACCCGCCGACGCGCCCAGGGCGACGTTCTTCAGCAGTGTCACGAATTTCATCGCTTGCGCCTCCGCGTCGAGTGCGAGGAAGGCATATGGTAGCCCAGTACGATCCCGGCGGCACGCGCCTCGATCGGCGGTCCCCGCGGGAGTTCAGGCGGTGCTTTCCGCGCTGTAGCGCGCCAACAGTCCGGTGCGCAGGGCGTGGCGGAAGACGTGCGCGAAGAAATAGCCGGCGAGGAGAATGTCGAGCAGTGCGAGCGCTCCGCTCAGCGCGAGGCTGCCGGCGGAAAACGCTCGGTGCGCGAGCACGGCCCGCATTCCCTGAAACACGTACGCGGGCGGCAACAGGTGGCCGATGGCCTGCATCCAGCGCGGCAGGGTCGAGAGCGGGTAGAAGACCCCGACGAATGGCGAGAGCAGCGCCGGCAGCGGCCACACCAGCCATTCGGATGCCGGACCCAGGCGCAGGACCAGGGCGCTCGCCAGGATCCCGAGGGCAATCCCGAAACAGAACAACACCAGGAGGAAGGGGATGAGCAGGGCGCCGAGCGCGAAGAACGACAGCCCGAATACCGCCATGGCCAGCGTCAGCATCACGACCAGACCCACCGCGCTCGTGCCGATGCTGGTGATGACCAGGCCGGTGATGTATTCGCACAGGGTGAGCGGCGTGGCGAACAGGTTGAGGAAATTCCTCGACCAGACATCCTCCAGGAAGGCGGTGCTCACGCCCTGCATGATGCGCGTGAAGAAATCCCACAGCAGAACCGCCCCGAGCAGGCTCGGCACGTAGTTGAACCGGCCGGCGCTCATCGAGTTCAGGTAGCGGGTGATGAAGCCCCAGACGACGATATCGATGGCTACCCAGACAAACATCGGCAGCGCGCGCACCGGGCTGCCGCGAATGAGATAGAACTGACGCAGCACAATTCCCGCAATCGGCCGCGGCCTCATCCGGCGCGCTCCAGGGGCTCGGACAGCGGCTCGCGCGCCAGACGGATGAAGAGCTCCTCGAGCGTCGGCACGCCGTGGGCGCGCGGCAGGGCCCTGGGATCCCCCTCGAGCAGAATCCTGCCCCGGGACAGGAACAGGACCCGGTCGCAGACCTCTTCGACCTCGTACATGTTGTGCGACGTCCAGAGAATGCCGCACTCGCTGCGCGTGGCGAGGCCGCGAATCCGGGCACGGATCGTGCGGGCGGCGGCCGGGTCGAGCGAGGCGGTCGGCTCATCGAGCAGCAGGAGGCGCGGGTGGTTGAGCACCGCCTTCGCGAGAGCGACGCGTGTCTGCTCTCCAGAGGAGAGCACGCCGCACTTGGTGTTGCGCAGGTGCTGCAGGTCGAATTCCTCGAGCACGGCGCCGACCCGCGCGTGCAGCGCCGCAATGCCATACACCAGTCCGAAGAATTTGAGGTTCTGCGCCACCGTGAGGTTGCCGGGCAGGGCGGCGTAGACTGCGGAGAAATTCGCCTGCGCGAGCGCCCGGGCCCGCTGCCGGGCCAAATCGATTCCGCCGATCCGCACGCCGCCCATGGTCGGGCTGAGCACGCCGAGGATCATGTTGATGGTGGTCGTCTTGCCCGCACCGTTCGGCCCGAGCAGTCCCACGACCTCCCGCCGGCGGACCTCGAACGAGACGCGATCGACCGCCAGGACCCCCGGATAATGCTTGCCCAGCCCCGTCACGCTGAGCACGACATTCCCGGCGGGATCCGCCTCGGGCGCGGCGCTGTCGCAGTCGGTCATGTGCACTGTCGATTGTGGCGGGATGAAGTGCCGGGCAGCGGCTCCGCGGCGCGCGCGGCGGCTCAGATTGGCATCACGTTGTGCGCGCGTCAATCGCGGCTCGCGCCTGTGCGGCGCCGGCGCGGCCCCCGGCCGCCGTCGCGTGCGACATGGCGGGAAGGTCGATCCGTTCCGCACGGCGCGCACGGATCCGGCGTCCGGACCGATGGCGGCGGACCGGCTCGCATCGCTCCGGTCTTAGACACGCGTCACAATCGGCGCACCGCTTCTCGTGACGGCTGTCCAGGTGTAGCGGTAACAGATGAGGAATCCTGAACCTTGCCCGAGACGTCGGGGACTTTGGATGATCGACTATCTCTTCAACGCAATCAGCATAGTGTTTGCGGCCGGCTGCGGTGCCGCCGGGTACCGGCTTGTCTGCAGAGGGTGGGTCGTCGAGGGGCGCGGTGCGGCCCGCGAGCGCGCGATGCTGCGGACTCTCATCGATCATCTCCCCGACCTGCTCTACGTCAAGGATGTCGAAGGACGTTTCGTCCTCGCCAACGTCGCGGTTGCGCGCGTCATGGGGGCGCAGACACCCGGGGAGCTGTTGGGCAAGAACGATTTCGACTTCCATCCCGCGGAGCTGGCCGGCCGCTACCACGAGGACGAGCAGGCGGTGATCCGCTCCGGCACGCCGCTGTCGGCGCGCGAGGAGGAGTGTCGGGATCCGGCCGGCCATCTGATGCACCTGGAAACGACCAAGGTGCCGCTGCGGGATGCCACCGGCACAGTGACCGGCCTGGTAGGCATCGGTCGCGACGTCACGCAGCGGACCGTGGAGATGCGTGCTCTGGATCGCGCGGTGCAGGAGACGCGGGAGGTCATCCAGGCGGTGCTCGCCGGGGCGAGCGAGCGGCGCATGTCGACCCAAGGCAAGAGCGGCAATCTTCTGCTGCTCGCGCACAGCGTCAACGACCTGATCGACAACGTCGCGCGGACGGTGGCGCAGACGGTCCGGGCCGTCAGCCGGGCCGTTGACGGCGATCTGACGTCGCGCATGAACGTCGACGACAAGTCGGGTGATTTCAAGGCCTTGGCCGGTTCGGTCAATTCGATGATCTCGGCCATGATGGATGTGGTCGCCAGCCTGGCGACGACGTCCCGTGCGGTGCAACTCGGTGCGGAGGAAATCTCGCGCGGCAATCTCGAATTGAACAGGCGTACGGAGGAGCAGGCCGCGAGTCTCGAGGAGACGGCGTCGTCGATGGAGCATATGACCAGGATGGTGAAAGACAACGCGGCGAACGCAGCGCAGGCCAAGCAGCTGGCGCGGGCGGCGCGCGAGCAGGCCGAGCGCGGCGGCAACGTGGTCGGGGCCGCCGTCGGTGCGATGGGCGAGATCAGCGCCGCGAGCCGCAAGATTGCCGACATCATCGGCGTGATCGATGCGATCGCGTTTCAAACCAACCTTCTGGCGCTGAACGCGGCGGTCGAGGCGGCTCGGGCCGGCGAGCAGGGCAAGGGATTCGCGGTCGTGGCCTCCGAGGTGCGCAATCTCGCCTCGCGCAGCGCCGAGGCGGCCAAGCAGATCAAGGCGCTGATCCACGATTCGGTGGACAAAGTGAGCGAGGGCACCAAACTGGTCGATGAGTCCGGCGCGGTGCTCGGGGAGATCGTGACGCGGGTCAAGAAAGTGACGGACGTCATGGCCGACATTGCAGAGTCGAGCAGCGAGCAGGCCTCGGGCATCGAGCAGGTGAACCGAGCGGTGACGTCGATGGATGCAATGACACAACAGAACGCGGCGATGGTCGAGCAGGCCGCCGGAGCCGCCCAGGCGCTCAACGAGCAGGCGACCGGCCTGATGCGGCTGATCGGGCGTTACCGGACCGCAAATGCCGCGGCGGCGTCCGACGATGCGCGCCGAGTCCGCTCCCGCCCGATCGCCGAAGTCGCCAACGCGAGGCGTTGAGCCCACCGACGGGGCCGGTCCCACGGCGCGTCACCGTGACGGTCTGGCAGACCGCTCTCGCGCCGGCGCCCGGGACCATCCCCGAACGAGGGGCGGATCAATCGACCAGCGCTTTCACCGCGTGGGCGATCCCGGCCGGATCGAGGCCTTGATGCCCCATTTGCTGCCACAGTCCGCCGCAGCCTTCGCGATGCGTGCCGAGGTGGTCGTAGCGCCCTTTGAATCCCGCGCGCAGCAGCTCGCTGCCAAAGCGGCTGCCGAGCCCCGTGCGCACGTTCCACCCCTCGGTGACGAGCACGAAGGGAGCCTGCGCCAGCCGGGCCATCATCTCCCGGTCGACGACGTTCAGCGTCGACTTGTTGACCAGCCCCACGTTGATACCCTGTTCCGCCAGCGTGATGAGCGCGTCGAGAGCCCGGTACACCGTCTCCCCGACGGCGACGATGTAGCCGGCGCCGGCCGGTGCGGCGCGCACGATGGAGTCCTTGCCGGGCTCGAACGGCTTGCCTGCATAGAGCGGCTTGCCGTCCGCATCCAGGATGTCCGGTACGGGCGAGCGGGTGGTGAAGAGGAACCGCAGCCCGGGGTCGTTGAAGATGCGCTTGACGCACGCGGCGAACTGATGGCGGTCGGCCGGAAAGTACAGCCGTGTCGTATCCTCGCCGTGCACCGGCGTCACACCGCCGTCGGCGAACATGCTGTTGATGCCGAAATGGCAGGTATTGTCCGCCATGTCGTCGACGCCGCTGTGGCTGAAGTGGGCGAGGACGTTGGCGAAGTTCAAGCGCGCCATCGTGATCTCGCTCACGCACATCTCCAGAAAGGCGCTGAAGGTGGCGAAGATGCCCTGCTTGCCGGGTTGGGAGCCGAAGCCCGCCGCGGCCGAGTAATTGCCGCGCTCCATGATGCCGCCGCGAACGAACACCTCTGGATGCTGTTTGCGAACGTGGTGCAGACCGCAGGAGCCCTCGAGGTCGTTGTCGAACACCCGGACGCTGGCGATACGCTTCGCGGGGCTCATCTCATCGAGGATGCCGTTGAGGATCTTGCCGAAATCGTCACGGTTCTTGCCCACGCCGGACGAGCCGCGGTAGCTGAGCGGACATTTCTCGGGCTGCGCCGCCTTGAGCAGGGCGATTGCCTCCTCCTGGCCGCCCTGCGCCTCGAGATAACGGATCGCGGTATCGGTTTTGAGCACCTCGTGCGCGCTGGGGCTGCCTTCGGCCCCCGGGATGCCCGGCGCCATGGGACGCTTGATCACGACGGCCTGCGGCCGCGTGTCGCAGAATGTCCGCGCGAGATCCGTGTACAGCGCATCGAGATCCTCGCCCAGGGTGGTCGCGAGCGTCAGGCCATAGCCGGCCAGGGTGCGGCTGAGATCATAGCCGGGCATGTATTCCTGGGGGTGCCCGGCGATCGTGACGTTGTTGTCGTCCACCAGCACCTTGATGTTGAGCTGGTGTGCAACCGCCAGCCGCGCCGCTTCCGCGTCGTCGCCTTCCATCTGGCTTCCGTCGGAGCCCAGCAGGACCACGGCTTTGTCGGGATTCGCCATGGCGA
>JAJZZR010000409.1 GCA_021797465.1 Pseudomonadota bacterium
GGGGGATTGTGCGCGATGTCCAAGATCCATTCCGGCGTGCCGGGCACGACCTGAAAGCGTCCCGCCAGCCGCACCTCACCCAGCGCCGCCGCCACGGTGCGCGCATCGAGCGCAGCCAGCACATCCGCGGCCCGACCGGCCGCCGCTCCCTCGGCCAGCGCCTCAACCGCCGCGAGCGCGGTGGCGGCGTTGCGATACTGAATCAGGCCTTCGAGGCGGGACGGCGGCAGATCCGGCAGGCGCAATCGCGCTCCCTGGTACCGCCAGCGCCCCTGCGCCTCCACGTGCCAGGTGAAATCCCGCTCGGCCACCACCGAACGGGCGCCCAGGCGCTCGATGCTGGCATAGACGCTCGAGGGCAAGTCCGCGGTGCCCAGCACCGCCGGGCGGTCGGGCCGGAAGATGCCCGCCTTCTCCGCGCCGATCTGCTCCACGGTGTCGCCCAACCACTCGCGATGATCGAGCCCGACCGAGCAGAGCACGGCCACGTCGGCATCGACCAGGTTGGTCGCATCGAGCCTGCCGCCGAGTCCGACTTCCAGCACGGCGAAACGCACGCCGCGCGCGGCGAACAGCCACAGGGCCGCCAGTGTGTTGTATTCGAAGAATGTGAGGGTGTGATTGCCGCGCGCCGCCTCGATCCGCTCGAAGGCGCCGATCAGCGCCGCATCATCGGCCTCCCGGCCATCGATGCGGATGCGCTCGTTGTAGTGGATGAAGTGCGGCGAGGTGAACAGGCCGCACGAGGCTCCCGCGGCGCGCAGCAGCGCCTCCACATGCGCGGCCGTCGAGCCCTTGCCGTTGGTGCCGGCCACGGTGATCACGAGCGATTCGGGCCGATCGAGACCGAGCCGGCGCGCCACGGCCGCCACGCGCTCCAGCCCGAGATCGATGCTGCGCGGGTGCGCCGCCGATTGCCGTGCCAACCAGTGCTCGAGTGTCGCGCTCATATGCTTCGCCGCCCGCCGAGCAGGCCCGAACGGCCGCGCTACGCCGCGGCGGGCGGCTTCTTCAGCAGCAGCCGCAGCATCGAGGCGATGCGGCCGCGCAGCTCACGGCGATCCACGATCATGTCGAGCGCGCCGTGCTCGAGCAGGAATTCACTGCGCTGAAAGCCCTCGGGCAGCGTCTCGCGAACCGTCTGTTGTATTACGCGCGGCCCGGCGAACCCGATCAGCGCGTGCGGCTCGGCGAGGTTCAGGTCCCCGAGCATGGCCAGGCTCGCCGACACGCCGCCGGTGGTCGGATCGGTCAGCACCGAGACGAACGGCAGCCCCGCCGCCTTCAGGCGCGCGAGCGCCGCGGCTGTCTTGGCCATCTGCAGCAGTGAGTACAGCGCTTCCTGCATGCGCGCCCCGCCGCTGGCGGTGAAACACACCAGCGCCCGTCGCTCGCTCAGACAGTGATCGACGGCGCGCTTGAACCGCTCGCCAACCACCGAGCCCATCGAGCCGCCGAGAAACTGAAACTCGAACGCGCAGGCCACGACCAGCAGGCCCTCGAGCGTGCCCGCCATGACCACCAGCGCGTCGATCTCTCCGGTCGCCTTCTGTGCCTGGGCCAGCCGGTCCCGGTAACGCTTGTTGTCGCGGAACTTCAGCGGATCCTCGGGATAGACGCCGACGGCAAGCTCCACGCCCGAGCCCGGATCGAGAAAGAAGTCCAGCCGCTCGCGGGCACCGATGCGGATGTGATGCGAGCATTTGGGGCAGACATAGAGATTGCGCTCGAGCTCGGCCCGATACAGCACCGCGTCACAGGCCGGACACTTGATCCACAGGCCCTCTGGCACCGAGCGCGTGCGCCGCTCGGTCTTGATGCGCGAGGGCATGATCTTTTCGAACCAGGACATGGGCCATCCACTCTTGAGGCGATGTCCGATGATAGCCGATCAGGCGTCGCCGGGTTCCCCGAGCGGCTCGGGCAGCGCGAACGCCTCCGGATAGCGCACGGACCACAGATACAGCCCGTCGGCGGCCGCGGTGGGCGCGCTTGCCCGCCGGTCGCGCCCGGCCAGCACCTGCGCCGCCCATTGCGGCGGCGCCTCGCCCTTGCCCACGGCGATCAGCAGGCCCGCGATGTTGCGCACCATGTGATGCAGAAACGCATTGGCGGTGGCCTCGACGATGAGCCAATCGCCCGTGCGCCACACGCTCAGGCGCTCCAGGCGTCGGACCGGAGATTTCGCCTGACACTCCGCGGCCCGAAAAGCGCTGAAGTCGTGCTCGCCCTCCAGCGCCGCGGCGGCCTGCGCCATGGCGAGCGCATCCAGGGGACGGTGCACCCAGGTGGCGCGCCGAGCCCACAGGCCCGAGCGGGCCCCCCGGTTGAGAATGATGTAGCGGTAGGTGCGCGCCTCGGCCGAATAGCGCGCGTGGAAGTGCTGCGGCACCGGCCGGGCCCAGGCGAGACTGATGTCGCGCGGCAGCTTGGCGTTGGCGCCGAGCACCCAGGCGCGCAGGCTCCGGCGGGACTGCGTATCGAAATGCGCGACCTGTCCGCGGGCATGCACGCCGGCATCGGTGCGCCCGGCGCACACCAGGCTCACCGGCGCATCCGCTACGTGTGCGAGCGCCGCTTCCGCCCAGCCTTGCACGCTGGGACGCTTGGGTTGGCCCTGCCAACCGGCGTAGGCGGTTCCCTGGTACTCCAGCCCAACCGCGATCCGAGGCATCAGCCGGGCAGCGACTCCAACAGGCGGCCGGCTTCCTGGCGCTGGGCGTCCGACCCCTCGTGCATGACTTCCTCGAGGATGCTGCGCGCGCCGTCGGGATCACCCATGTCCATGTAGGCTCGGGCCAGGTCGAGCTTGGTGCCGACCTCGCTCATCGTGACCGGCTCGAGATCGGATACGCCGTTCTCGTCCGACATCTCGTTCAGCTCCCCGATGTCGGCGTGCGGGACCGTCGCGGTGCCGATGTCGAAGTCGAGCCCGTTGCCGTTACTGTTGCCGACGCCGATCCCGCTGCCGTCCATGTGTCTCGCCTTCGGCTGCTCGCCGAGATCGAAGTCCACCGCGGGGCTCTCCAGGGCGCTCAGGCGCGAGGTTTGCGCCGTATCGTGCGCCCCGGCCCGGGGCTCCTCGGCAAGCAAATTCTCGAGTTCGCGCTCGTCGATCTGCCAGGCGCTGGTCGTACCGGTCGAGCCCGGCGTCCCGGCAGCGTCCCCGGCGGTCGCGGCGTCACCCGAAGTCTTGGCCAGCAGCTCGCGAGACTGCTCGTCGAGTCCGGCGACCATCGTGGGCGAATCGGCGCCGAGACCCGGCTGGAGGGTCGTCTCGAACGTGCCGAGATCCAACCCGAGATCGTCGATGGCCAGCTCGGCGGTTCGATCCGAACCCTGACTGAGCGCCTCGACCTTTTGACGCAGCGCGGATTGGCCCCCCAGATTGAGCGCCGGCTGCTCCACCGTTGGCTCCACCGGCTCGTACCCTCCGGTATGGTCGCCCGAGTATTCATTCATCTCCTGGGTGATGCCGGTTTCAGAGCTGGCGGTCTCCACACCCGGCAGGGTCGCGTTCAGGTCGGTCCCGGTACCCTGCGCGGCTGCTTCGTCCTCGCCGAGCGCCGCACCAATATCCAGGTCGAACGAGCCGGTGCCCCCCGTCCCGCCGGCCGCGGCGCCCGACTCTCCCGGGGCCATCGCCGGAATCGCACCACTCATCAAATCGAAGTCTACCCGCCCCTGGCCACCCTCGAGGTCCAGGTCCACACCCTGTGCGGCGGCGGCGCCGACCCCCTCCGAAGTGGCGAACAGCGGATCATCGGGCGCGAGCTGCCGCCCCATGATGACGATTTTGTCCCACTCGGACGCCGTGGTCTGATCGCGGGTCTCGGCAAGCTCGTGCGCCGTCTCGACGAACTGTTCCTTGTTGCCCCAGACGAAGAACACTTCGAGCAGCTTGTGCTTCAGATCACGCCGTTCAGGCTCACGCTGGATGGCGATGCGGATGAGATCCGCAGCCTGATCATACAGACCATAGGCCATGTGGAAATCGGCCTCCGCGAGCGGGTCGCCCTGCTCGAGGTTGAGCGCGGTCTCGCTGCTCATCGTCTGATCGGCCGGCACGTGCTTGGCCACCAGCGGCGCGGCCTCCTCGCACATGACCATGCGCGGCTGCTCATGGGTGGTTTCGCGCACGTCGATCGCGGGCTCAGGACGCGGCGCAAGACCGATACGCTCCAAGGGCGGCGGGACCGGCTCTGGCGTGAACTCCTGATCGGACGATTCGCTCAGCCGATCATCGGCGGCCGACTCGCGCCGGGCGCGCAACACCCGTGCGAGGCCGTAACCCAAGAGCAGCACCAACAGCGCGAGCAGCGCCCACCAGTATCGTTTAAGCGTCTGCATGAACGTCCCAGGCGGGACGGTGTGCGCTGCGGCCGGCGCCGGACGGCTGACGGGCGGATGAGCCGGAGCCATCGGATGCGTCGCGGCAGCGGTGGCGCGCGCTATAGCCGGCGGTTGCGCGGGCCGAGTCGCGGTGCGGGCCATTTGGGCCT
This sequence comes from Pseudomonadota bacterium, assembly GCA_021797465.1. Classification (GTDB taxonomy): domain Bacteria; phylum Pseudomonadota; class Gammaproteobacteria; order Steroidobacterales; family Steroidobacteraceae; genus 13-2-20CM-66-19. Next base: position 4,503 of record JAJZZR010000409.1, read on the forward strand.
GAAGGCGCGCGAGGGCCGCGCTCTTGACCTGCAGCAGCCGTTTTTCATGGGCCAGCTCTTTCTGCAGCGTATTGACCCGCGACTTCAACGCACCGAGCGCACCGGACGCTCCGGCCGCGCCTGTCTGCCGCGCGCCCGCGCCACCCTGCGGCGCCACTAAACGCAGCCGGGCCGAAGTGTTTGCCGCGCTCGCGGCATGCCAAGCGCTGTCCTGATGATTGACTTCCCGCCACGCAGCGGCGCGCGAGACAGCCGCAACGGTACCCGAGGACGGGATTTGCAGCACCGTTCCGGCGCGCAGCAGGTTCATGTTGTGATCGAACGCCCCGGGATTGAGCTGGTAAATCGCCACCATCCACTGTCGGGTACGCGCCGAATTCATCCCGCCCTGACTGAAGCGGCTGGCGATGCCCGACAGAGTATTGCCCGGATGGACCCGCACGCTGCCCGGACTCGAGGTCGAAACCGCCGGCGGCGCAATCGGCGCGGCCGCCGGCGGCGCGCTCGGCTGCGTCAGCTGGCCGCTGCGCGCCGCGGTGCCCACCACGGGCGCCGCGACCGCGACATGCTTCGGCTGTGTCGCGTTCGGCAGGTAAGTCGGCGGATTCAGGAGAATGGTGTACTCGCGATAGAGCACGCCGCGCGCCCAGCTGGCCTTGACCAGCAGGGTGAGAATCGGATCGGTCACCGGCTGCACAGACGTCAGATGCAGCAGTACCTGGCCGTCCGGCCCGGTGCTGGACTTGATGTGGGTGCCGTTGAGATACGCCGGCCAAGTCAGCCCGTACTGCGCAAACGTGCTGCGCGAGGCCAGGCCCACGGAAAGACTCTGCATGGCACCCGGAGTCGCGCCGAGCACGGCAATTTGTGCATCGAGCGGCTGGTCCAGGTGCGACTTGACCTGGATGCTCCCCAGGCCCAGGGCGAGCGCCGTAGAAGGCAAGGCCAGCAGCAGCGCCATCACCCGACTTGAGCGTTTGGCGATCATTACCACACCCCGAACGGCATCGGTCAGCAAAACCCCATATAAAAACAATCGGATGGCCGCATTGTGGCGATCCATCCGGCGCGGGCCGCAATATAACTTAAATCGGTTCGCAACCCCAAGCTACGTCGACTCCGGCAGGCCGGCCGCGGCGCTTGTCAGGGAGATCTTTACTCATTCTGGCGGGGCAAACTGTGTCGCGCTTCGTATACTGGCTATCCGCCCGGGCCATCCGCCGGGCCTCCCCCCTCGCCGGCGCGGCGCATGATATCCGGGGTTTGGCTGCGCACATCGGCGTTCTGCCCGCGGTGGCGCAGGTAGTGATCCATGAGGACAATCGCAAGCATGGCCTCGGCTATGGGCGTGGCCCGTAGCCCGACGCACGGGTCATGACGACCCGTGGTGACGATCTCGGTTGCACGGCCCTCGATGTCGATAGTGCGTCCCGGGACCTGAATGCTGGATGTGGGCTTCAAGGTCAGGTGTGCCACCACGTCCTGTCCCGAGGAGATCCCCCCCAGGATGCCCCCGGCGTTGTTGCTCGCGAAACCCTCGGGGGTCAGCTCGTCGCGATGCTCGCTGCCGCGTTGGCACGCCGCGGCGGCGCCGGCACCGATTTCGACCGCCTTGGCGGCGTTGATGCCCATCAGCGCCGCGGCGATGTCGGCGTCCAGGCGCCCGAACACCGGCTCGCCGAACCCCGGTGGAACGCCGCGGGCGATCACCGTTACCCGCGCCCCGATCGAGTCGCCCGCCTCGCGCAGCTGCCAGATCAGCGCCTCGAGCGCCGGGATGCTGTCCGGATCGGGACAGAAGAACGGATTCTGGTACGCGAAGTCCACGTCGCGCGGCTCGAGCACCAGCGAGCCGATCTGACTGAGATACCCGTGGATGCGCACTCCGAGGCGCGCGGCCAGGTACTTGCGCGCGATGGCGCCGGCCGCCACACGCATGACGGTCTCGCGGGCCGACGAGCGGCCGCCCCCGCGATAATCGCGTAGGCCGTATTTCTGCTGGTATGTGTAGTCGGCATGCCCGGGACGGAAGCGGTCCCGTATCTTCTCGTAGTCGCGCGAGCGCGCGTCGGTGTTCTCGATCAGCAGGCCGATGGGCGTACCCGTGGTACGCCCATCGAACACCCCAGAGAGAATGCGCACGCGGTCGGCTTCACGCCGCTGACTGACGAAATGGGAGGTGCCGGTGCGCCGCCGGTCGATATCGGCCTGCAGATCCGATTCGGCCAGCTCCAGACCGGGGGGGCAGCCGTCGACGATGCACCCCAGCGCCGGCCCGTGGCTCTCGCCGAAAGTCGTCACCGCGAACAGCTTGCCGAAGGTGTTGCCGGACATATCACGATTCCCTGAGCGCCGCGCGCCGATTCAGCGAGTGTACTCCGCGCGTACACGGCCCGCGCCGCGCCGCGCAGGCACAGCCGGCAGCTGTTCGGCCTCGAGCATGAACACGCCGCCGCCGCCTCGCTCGAACTGCAGCCACAGGAAGGGCAGCTTGCCGAATACGCGCCGCACGGTCCGCTCGGTGTTGCCGACCTCGACGATGAGGGCGCCGCCCGGACGCAGATGCGCGCGCGACTGCGCGATCAGCACCCGGACCGAATCCAGGCCGGCGCGGCCCGCCGCGAGCGCGAGCCGCGGCTCGTGGCGGTATTCCGGCGGCAGCGACGCGTACTCGCGCGCCCCGACATAGGGGGGATTGGATACGATCAAATCATAGCGCTCGGCGCCGAGGGCGCTGAAATGATCGGAGTGGATCAGACGCACGCGCCGGGCGAGCCGATGGCGGCGCACGTTGCGCGCGGCCACCTCCAGAGCGGCGCGCGAGATGTCCACGGCATCGACACGCGCGCGGGGCAACGCCTTGGCGCAGGCGATGGCGATGCAGCCCGAGCCGGTGCCGACATCGAGCACGCGACGAATCGCGCGCGGATCGCGCCACGGCGCGAAGCCACGCTCGATCAGCTCGGCGATCGGCGAACGCGGTATGAGCACCCGCGAATCGATGTAAAACGGCAGGCCCGCGAACCAGGTCTGGCCGGTCAGATACACCGCCGGGATGCGCGCCTCGATTCTGCGCGTGATCAGCTGGCGCGCGCACTGCTGCCCGCGCACCCCGACACGGCGCGCATAGAGCCGTGGACCTTCGTGCGCGAGCCCCAGCGCGTGCAGCACCAGAGCGGCCGATTCGTCCCGCGCGTTGTCGGTTCCGTGGCCGAAGAACACCCCGGCGCGCCGCAGCCGGCGCGCGCCCTGCTCAATCAGCCGACCGACCGTTACCGCGCGGCTACGCCGCGGCGCACCACCGGGGCCGGTGTGGGATACTGCGCTCATGTCCTCTCGCTGGTTTTGGGCCCTGGTGGGGCTCGCCTGTCTCGCTGCCGCATGGGCAGGGTACCGGCTGGCCGGCGAGCGGTACAGCCGGGCCGCCCCGCCGGCCTATGGCGCATGGCTGCCGCACCCGCGCGCCGTAGGCGATTTCCACCTCATCGACAGCCGGGACGAGCCGTTCGTGCGCGCCGATCTCACCGGCCACCTGAGTTTGGTGTACTTCGGCTACAGCCGCTGTGCGGACGAGTGTCCCGACACGCTGGCGATGCTGGCGCGGGTACGGCGCCTGGCGGCGCTGCCGGCGCTGCGGATTCTGTTCGTGACGATCGACCCGCGCCACGACACGCCCGCGGTGCTGGCCCGCTATCTGCGCCGGTTCGATCCGCGCTTCATGGGCCTGACAGGCGCGCCGCGCCAGATCCGCAGTCTGGCCGGCCGGCTGGGCGTGACGCTCGGGCGGATCGATCTACCGGGCGGGGGCAGGACGTTCGAGCACACCGTGGCGGTGTTCTTGTTCGATAGCCACGGCCGGGAAGCAGCCGTGTTCACCCCCCCCTTCGACGCGCGGCGACTCGCGCAGGCGCTGCGCCACGCCGCGCCGCGCCTGCTCGGGGGCGCCTGAGTCACCCGCGGTCACATGCCCCGCTTCGATACGTCGCAGACGCTACGCGCACGCCTGTTCGTGCTAATGCAGTACTTGCTGCCGCAACATCTGCTCTCGCGCCTGGTGATGTATCTGACCCGCAGCCGGCTGCCGCCGCTGAAGCGCGCGCTGATCGGCGCGTTCGTGCGCCACTTCCACCCGCGAATGGACGAAGCGCTCGAAAGCGATCCCGAGCAGTACCCGACTTTCAACGCGTTCTTCACGCGCCGCCTGCGTCCCGGCGCGCGCCCCGTCCCGTCCGATCCACTCGCATTCGCCTCGCCCGTCGACGGCACAGTCAGTCAGATCGGGCGCCTCGACGCCGGACGCATCGTACAGGCCAAGGGCCACGACTACCGTCTCGAGGCGCTGCTCGCCGCGGACCCGCATTGGGCGGCGCGCTTCCTCGGCGGATCGTTCGCCACACTCTATCTGGCGCCGAGCGACTACCACCGCATCCACATGCCCCTTGCGGGCACGCTGCGCGCGGCCTGGTTCGTTCCCGGAGCGCTATTCAGCGTCAATGCCGCGACCGCCGCCGCCGTGCCCGGGCTGTTCGCGCGCAACGAGCGCTTGGTGTTGATCTTCGCGGACGGATCGCTCGAGTGGTCGCTGATCCTGGTGGGGGCGTTGTTCGTAGGCAGCCTCACCACGGTGTGGCATGGCGATGTCGTGCCGGGCACCCGACGGCGCGTCAGCGAGCTGCCGATAACGACCGCACAGGCGCCGCTGCGTCTGGCGCAGGGCGCGGAGCTGGCGCATTTCAACATGGGGTCGACGGTGATAACACTGCTGCCGCCGGGCGCGGCCGATTGGGACGCCGGCATCGGTCCGGGCCGCGTGATCCGGATGGGCCAGACACTGGGCCGGCTGCACGCGGCACCGCGCCCGGAACCGGGGACATGAGGACATGAGCGATCCGGGCGAGGAGGATTGGCGCGCCACGGCCGCAATCGCGACGCTGCGCCAGCGCGCACGGCTGCTGGCGGCGACGCGGGAATTCTTCGCGGCGCGCGGGGTGCTCGAGGTGGACACGCCCCTTGTAGTCAACGCACCGGTCAGCGACGTGCATCTGCACTCGGCGCGCGTGACCTTCGCGGACGACGCGCGACCGTTCTATCTGCACACCTCGCCGGAATACGCGATGAAGCGGCTGCTCGCCGGCGGCTCGGGTGACATCTATCAGATCTGCCACGTGGTACGCGCGCTCGAGCGCGGCAGACTGCACAATCCCGAGTTCACCCTCGTCGAGTGGTATCGGCTCGGCTGGACGCTGGATGAATTGATCGGCGAGGTCGATGCCCTGGTGCGCACGCTGCTCGGTCCTCGCGCCGAGGTCCGGCCGCTGCAGCGGTTGAGCTATCGGGACGCATTCCTTGAACATGCCGGGCTCGATCCATTCACAGCCGCAGACACACAGCTTGCCGCGGCCGCACGCGCGGCGGGCTTCGTCGGCCCGGCCGGCGGCCGCGACGAGTTGCTGGAGCTGCTCATGAGCACGCGCGTCGGGCCGCGGCTCGGCAAGTCGGCCCTGACGTTCGTGCACGGCTACCCCGCCACACAGGCGGCGCTAGCCCGGCTCGATCCCGCCGACCCGCGCACCGCGTTGCGTTTCGAGTTGTACTACGAAGGCGTGGAGCTCGCCAACGGCTTCCACGAGCTCGCCGATGCATCCGAGCAGCGCGCGCGCTTCACGCACGATCTCGCGGCGCGGCGCCAGCGCGGCCTCGGCTCCGCCGCCTTCGACGAGCGCCTGCTCGCGGCGCTCGACTCCGGGCTGCCCGATTGCTGCGGTGTCGCGCTGGGGTTCGACCGCACCGTCATGCTGGCCGTGGGCGCCGCCGGCCTCGACTCGGTTCTGCCATTTCCCATAGAGCGCGCCTGAGGCAAGCCCATGTACGACTCGAGCACGCAATTTGATTTTCGCGATCCGCACGTCGGTTATGCCCAACTCGCCGAAGCGCTCGGCGCACTGCTCAGCGACGAGCACGACCCGATCGCCAATGCGGCCAACACCGCGGCGCTGTTGTTCGCGGCCCTGCCGGAGATCAACTGGGCGGGGTTTTACTTTGCGCGCGGCCGGGAGCTGGTGGTCGGGCCGTTTCAGGGCAAACCGGCTTGCGTGCGCATCCCGTTCGGCCGCGGCGTGTGCGGCGCGGCCGCCGAACGGCGTGCCGCGATCGTCGTGCCGGACGTACAGACCTTCGCCGATCACATCGCCTGCGACGCCGCCTCGCGCTCTGAGGTGGTCGTCCCGCTGATCGAGCGGCAATCGCTGCTCGGCGTGCTGGACCTGGACAGCCCGCGGTCGGGGCGCTTCGGGGAGGTTGACGCGCGCGCGCTCGAGCGCATCGCCGGAATATATCTCGGCGCCAGCCGCTTCGGCGCCGAGCGGTGAGCCCGGGCCTCGGCTATTGCTTCGCCCGCGAGACGTACTGCCCGGTGCGGGTGTCGATGCGGATCACTTCGCCCTGATCGATGAACAGCGGAACGCGCACCACGGCGCCGGTCTCGAGCTTCGCCGGCTTCTGACCGCCGGTGGCGGTATCACCGCGCACACCCGGATCGGTCTCGACGATGGTCAGCTCCACGTGCGCCGGCGGCGTGACCACCAGCGGCTGGCCGTTCCAGAGGGTCACGATGCACGTGATACCGTCCTTCAGCCACTGCGCACTCTCTCCGACGGCGGATTTGCCCGCGGTGTACTGCTCGAAGCTGTCCGGAACCATGAAGTGCCAGAAATCCCCGTCCTGATACAGGTATTGCATCTCGGCGTCGACCACGTCGGCCGCTTCCAGCGAATCGCCCGATTTGAAGGTCTTCTCGATGGTCCGACCGGTCTTGAGGTTGCGGACCTTGATACGGTTGAACGCCTGACCCTTGCCGGGCTTGACGAACTCGTTGTCGACCACGACGTAGGGATCGCCGTCGAGCAGCACTTTGAGACCCGAGCGGATTTCCGCGGTGGTGTAGCTGGCCATTTCTTTCTCACGGCCGCAGCGGCACAATGCGCGGCCTCTCCGACTGAAGGGCCGCGTATGATAACGGCATCGGTGCCACCCCGCCAGATTCCCGCATCGTGGCAGCGGGAGATCGCCGAGGCCATCACCCAGCCGGCAGAGCTGGCCGAAGCGCTCGGCCTGCCGCTCGAGGCGCTGGGGGCGGCCGCGACGGCCTTTCCGCTGCGCGTTCCGCGCAGCTTCGTCGCGCGCATGCGCCGCGGCGATCCACACGACCCGCTGCTGCGCCAGATCCTGCCGGTGGCCGAGGAGCAGCGCGAGCAGCCGGGCTATCTCGCCGACCCGCTGGCGGAGCACGCCGCGCAGCGCGCGCCGGCGCTGCTGCAGAAGTACCGCGCTCGCGCGCTGCTGATCACGACCGAAACCTGCGCCGTGCACTGTCGCTATTGTTTCCGCCGGGAATTTCCGTACGCGGAGCAACGCGCAGGCGGCGAGCGCTGGGGCGAGGCGCTCGCCGCACTCGCAGCCGATACGTCCATCGAGGAAATCATCCTCAGCGGCGGAGATCCGTTGTCGCTCGGCAATGCGCGCTTGAGCGCCCTCGGCGAGCGCTTGGCGCGGATCTCGCATCTGCGGCGTGTCAGGGTGCATACCCGGCTGCCGGTCGTACTGCCTTCGCGCGTCGATGCGGGCTTGCTGCGCTGGGTGGGCTCGTCTGCACTGCCCATGGTGTTCGTGCTGCACGCGAACCATCCGGCCGAGATCGACCCGCAAGTGCGTACCGCGTGCGCGGCGCTGCGCGACGCCGGCGCGACGTTGCTCAACCAAACCGTCCTGCTGGCCGGCATCAACGACGACGAGACGGTACTGGCACTGCTGTCGCAACGGCTGTTTGAAATGGGCGTGTTGCCCTACTACCTGCATGCGCTCGATGCGGTGCGGGGCGCGGCCCACTTCGCGGTGCCCGACGAGCGGGCGCGACGGTTGGCCGGCGCGCTCGCGGCGCGTCTGCCCGGCTATCTGGTGCCGCGTCTGGTGCGTGAAATTCCCGGCGCCGATGCCAAGACGGCTCTGACACCGATATCCGGCACTAGGTAATTCTCGCTCCTGTGCGCGAGCGCACATAATAGGACTCGCGGCCGCAGCATCCCGGCCGCTCCCCGCTAGAATCCGGCGTTCAAACCGCACAGGACCTCCTCTGGAGAACAGCTTGGCAGAGCACACGGTTCCGCTCGTCGTTCGCGCCGCCTCGCAGAGTGACGTCGATGCCATCACGGGTATCCTCCGCGACGCGGGACTGCACATCGAGTGCACGTGGGTCGCCGCAATCGAAACTCTGCAGGAAACGCTGCGCCGGATAAAGCCCGAGCTGTTGATCGACTTCGCCGATCCCGGTCACGACGGAACACCCGTGGCGACGCTGCGCGATCAGGTCGCGCCGTGGCTGCCGATCGTGGCGGCGGCCGCAAGCCTCGATGAGCCGGCGATGGCCGCCGCGATGCGCAGCGGTGCGCGCGACGCAGTCTCGCTCGGCGCGCCCGATCGGCTCGCCGCGGTGGTGCGTCGCGAGCTCCGCTCCGCGCGGCTCGAGCACGCGCTGCAATCGACTGTTCTGTCCGCGCACGCCGCGCACGATCCGCTGCTTGCGCTGCTGGATCGGCCGGCCGACGCGATTATTCACGTCCAGGAGGGCATCGTCGTCGATGCCAACCCGGCGTGGCTCGCGATGTTCGGTCCCGACAACGCGGTGGTGGGACAGCCGGTGATGGATCTGTTCGACGAGCCGTCGCGCCCGGCGCTCAAGGGCGCGCTTTCGGCCTGTCTACAGGGACGCTGGAGCGGGCATGGACTGCGGGCCGGCGCACTATCCCCGGACGGCGGCGTGATAAGCGCCGAGATCATGTTGGAGCTCGGCGAGCACGAAGGCCAGCCCTGCGTGCGGCTGCTGCTGCCGGCCAAGCGGCGCGACGAGCACAAACTGCTCGAGGACCTCGAGCAAGTCGTCCATCGCGACCAGACCACGGGCTTCCTGCATCGGCGCGATCTGCTGACGGCGCTCCGGGAGCGTCTCGCCGTGGCGAGCCCCGGTGGAGTGCGCTGGCTGGCGCTGATCAAACTCGACCGGTTCGCCGCGGCCGAGCGCCTCGTTGGCGCGACAGCCAGCGAGGAACTGCTGGCGGGGTTCGCCACCCAGTTGAAGGACTCGTTGCACACGAACGAGGTGGCCGGGCGCTTCGGCGGGGTACGCTTCGTGGTCTTGCTCGAGCGGGGCAACCAACGCGATGTGCACGCATGGGCCGCGCAGGTGGTGCAGGAATGCGCCCGGCGCACCGTGCACATCGGCAAGCATGCCATCACCCTGACCTGTACCGTCGGCTTGGCCGCTGTCTCGAGCGAGTCAAACGACCTCGACGCGGTGATCGCGGCGGCCGCGGACGCCGGCACCCGTGGCGCGCAGCACGGCGGCAATCAATCGATCGCGGCGGGCGCTGCGCCGGTGACACCTTATGAGCAGGCATGGGTCAAGCAGATCAAGAGCGCGCTGCTCGAGAACCGCTTTCGGCTCGCCACGCAACCGGTCGCGAGTCTGCGCGGAGGCGAAGCGCACATGTTCGACGTGCTGCTGCGCATGGTCGACAGCCGCGGCAAGGAGGTGCTGCCCGGGGAGTTCCTCCCGGCGGCCGAACGCAATGATCTGCTGAAGAACATCGATCGCTGGGTCGTGGGCGCCGCACTGTCGTTCGCCGCCCAGCGCCGCCCCGGTTGCCTGTTCGTGCGTCTCTCGCAGGATACGGTGCGCGACGCCTCGTTCGTCACCTGGCTCGACGGCCACCTGCGCTCGGCGCGCGCCGATCCGCGCATCGTGTGCTTCCAGGTCACCGAGGCGATCGCGGTGGAGAACCCACAAACGCGCGCGCTCGCCGGCAAGCTGCGCCAGTGGGGCTTTCGTTTCGCGCTGGAGAGCTTCGGCTCCCCGGCCAATGCCTTCAAGCTGATCGAGTCACTGCCGCTCGATTACGTGAAGATCGACGGCGCGCTGGTGCAGAGCCTCTCGCGCAACAAGGACCTGCAGCTGCACGTGCGCGCGCTGACCGAGGAAGCCGCCAAGCGCGGCGTCCAGACCATTGCCGAGCGCGTCGAGGACGCCAACACCATGGCGGTGCTGTGGCAGCTGGGCGTCGAGTACATCCAGGGCTATTTCGTCAACGCGCCGGAGGACGTGGTGCTGCAAGCGAGCGAAACGCGGCCGCGTTAGCCCGGCGGCGGCAGCGCCTCGAGCCGCTCGACGCTGCGCGGCCAGCCGCGCGGCAACACCGCGCCGCGCCGGGCCCGCTCGCCGCGGTACGGGCGCAAATCGGCCCAGGCGAGGGTGCGCTGCTTGTCTCCCGACCAGACCACGAGCGAGCCCCGCGGGGGCACCACCGCGAGCGCCGCCACGCGATCAGCGGTTTGCCCATGCCCGAGGTCGTACAGCTTGTTGCCCTTGCCGCGTGGCATCTCCGGCACTTCGCTCACCGGGAAGGCGAGCAGCTTGCCGGCCGAGCTGACGATCGCCACCAGGGCGTCCGCCGCCGGGATCGGCATCGGCGGCAGCGTCGCCGCCCCCGCCGGTACGTTGAGCACGCTCTTGCCGGCACGCCGATCGGTGATCAGCTCCTTGAGGCGGACGGCGAAGCCATAACCGGCGTCGCTGGCGAGCAGCCACACGTCCTCCGGCTCGCCCATCATCACACCGGCGAATTTCGCCCCGTCGGGAGGATTCAGGCGCCCGGAGAGCGGCTCGCCCTGGCCTCGCGCCGAGGCCAGCGTATGCGCCGGCAGGCAATAGGTGCGGCCGGTGCTGTCGATGAACACCGCCGGCTGCAGACTGCGGCCGTGAGCCATGGCCTGGAAGCCGTCGCCGCTCTTGTATGAGAGCGTCCGCGGATCGATTTCATGCCCCTTGGCGGCCCGCACCCAGCCGCCGGTGGACAGCACGACGCTCACCGGCTCATTGGGAATGAGCGTCGTCTCATCGATGGCCTGCGCCGCCTCGCGCTCGACGATGCGGGTCCGCCGGGCGTCGCCGTAGCGGTCCGCGTCGGCGCCGATCTCGGCGGCCACCAACCGCTTGAGCTTCGCCGGGCTCGACAACAGCACCT
>JAJZZR010000426.1 GCA_021797465.1 Pseudomonadota bacterium
GCTGCTGATGCCGAGGGCCGACTCGAAGATCTTCTCAGTGACCATTGCGACCTATCCGTTTGCGGTGAACCGAAATCCTACCGCAGCACAGGACGCATCGTGCCACCTGGACGGGGTTGCCCTCATGGGTCCACAGGCGCTCGCTGCGCTCGCCCGACCGCTTGGCCGGGCTTGCTGCGGGCGCCCGGCCGTCGGTCGGCTGCGGCACTGTGGACTACGAGGGCAACCGTGCCATTTCAGGCCGCATTATCCACACGGAATTCGATAGAGCCTCATATAACTTGTGCATATTTACCGTGACTTCATCGGACTGTTAGTGGTCTCGCATCGCTCCTGCGATTATTTGATGATATTTTCGGATCATATGCCTCGTCATGTCCAAATAGAAAAATCCCCACCCGCTTGGGCGTCGAGAACCACGTCGGGTAATCAGTGTCGGTTCCATATCATTGCTAAGATTGGCATCGTATTGATCAGGCGGCTCGAATTCGTTCCACTGATTAATAAAAAGGAACTGCGGTTTATATTTCATTGCCACTCGCCATTGCGAGCGATAGGTCTCCCCATAGTTTTTCCCACCTGCATTGATTGAGAGCCAATTATTAACCCCCGGCGCTGGAGGCGTAACCGCTGGATATCCGTCGGTTATGGTAAGTGCCTCAACACTTCCATCATGATACGTTGGTGTCGGTTTCTGATCGTACCAAGACCATGCACCGTAACGCTCAGCATGCGTTGTCTGCAGCCAAGCGGTCACGAATCTAATCGTAAAACGCTTGCTACTAATCGCCGGTGGTCTAGTACTACGTGGACCATTGAGATATAGCAGCAAGAGCGGCTTTCCCTCATATTTTAAATACCAGCTGCTGTATTTTTTATTACTTATATAGTGCTGATACAAATAATTGATCTGAGCTTTATACCATGGCCCACGATAAGGCGTTTTTCGGCTGAGCCAGTAGTTGTGTTCCGGGCCCACCAAAAACACGAATTTTGGATGTTGCGCCATATGCGCATAAACTTTCATCAGCGTGTTTGTTGCAGCAATACACTCTCGCGCCGTCTTGTTCGGAAATCGACTGGTTAGGTTATTGGTCCAGTCGAGTTCCACCGCGTTTATTCCCATTTCGTCGAACCATAAGTTTTGTTGTCGAAGTATCCATGGATTAAGCGAGCTATACAGTCCAAGTATTGGAACAGCCTCTTCTTTTCCCCATTGTGCATAGCCCGGCCCGAACCAAGTTTCATATTCCATAATAACCAGGTGTTTTGGGTCCGTCACAACGTCAAATCTGCGTGACTTAACCTTTACGTTAACCGCTCTTGAGCTATCGATTCCGTTGGTTACTGTAATTGCATTATTTCCAGGTTCTGGAAGGGGAAGGAGCAAGTGAGCGACTCCTGAGCTTAACGTCCTGTATCTTGCGCCCCACTTTTTCCCGTTCACTCGTGCAAACAGATAAACATTAGCAGCGGGCTTAAGAGTGCGTTTGCGGATCGCTAACGCCGAAACAACCACATTTTGACCTTCAGCAATAGTTCTTCGATTCACCTGGATTGTGATTCGAATTCCGTTATTTTCTACGGTCCTCGCATACGCGGAAGGCGATATGGCAACTAAAACGAGAAATACAGCAGTCATAAAGACCAGAATCTGAGCTTTAACATGCAGTTTCATTGTAAAATCCTTAGCCTTATAGAGACTCTGCAGTCTATACGAGAACGTTGCGAGCTAAACTTCACCAACAACAGGATCAGCTTCGCACAAATTTATGTCCCGGGGTCCGAGGACAGCGAATTCTCAAAACTCACCGACGGTACACATCGGCGGCTGCGGAATAATTGAGTTCTCCGAGCATTCGCAGGTGCCGCAGCAGTCGTAAGTTGACGTTAATAAGCACCGGATAGGCATATAATGCAGCGAACTGGGTCAACTTTTGTGCTATCTGTGCAGGATCTGGAAAATCGCACGTGGTTGTTCCGAGATAAGTTGCGGCCCGCGCGCCGGCGTACTCACCAAGACAGAGAACCGTATCGAATAAATTAATCCCGGAAGAGCCATTATATTCCTTGCGACAACGTTTGTTTTGCCAAGCGGAGGGTCGCCGGAAGCGTAAGCTCCAGGGAACGTACCGTAGCTCTCAGGAAATCCGCACGGCGTCGTATAAAAGATTCCCATTTTATCGCTCGCATCAATGTTGGCGATCCATCCTTTGGATTTAATTGATGCTTGCGGCCAGCGCGGAGCCCCGCTTATGAGCTTAACGGGCCAATGTGGATTCTTTGTCCGACGAAGAGCATATCCTCGCCTCCCGTAAGGTGAGATTTCTGGATACATAAATTCACCTGTACGGTCTGAGTAGAGCGTCGGTACTTCGCTCGACATTATGTAGGTTCCGTGGCCGTGATCATAGAATACGTAGTGGAACTGCGCGACACCAAGCCGATTAATTCGAACATGCTCTACATAAACCCAGTTTGTTGGACGTCCTGTGTCATAGTCCAGTGGCTTTATCACTGCAAGAAATCGACTTCTCTTGGCTTTCCACCGAACTACGCGACTACCTCGTTCTGGAATGATCACACCTCGGGGATGTCTGTAGAACGCTTGTTGCCCGAGAGCTCCGGCTTGCGTTGGATTTATTATTAATGCGTTTCGGCCAGCGATTTTTTTAGAAAGGAACTGATCGACTTGCAACTCACGCCCAACATCATGGGTATCAACAATATTGAGGCCATGTACAACATTGCTGTTAGTGATTGCTGTTACTACGGCACCCCATGCGATATTAAATGTGATCGCGAGGCCACCGTTGGAAATAGTTACGTTTTGTGCTTTTGGTGGACGCGGATATTGCACATTGTAACTGAATGCCAAAGGCGAAACAATAGAACAGACGGTAAATATGGCACAGAACCACAAAATGTTTTTTAGGTAGTCTGCAATGACAATGAGATGTTTCATAAGAAAATTATCCGTTGCGCGATAAAGCATGATGTTACATCGATGACATGCGCGGACTGACGAGCACGGTGACCCCACCATCGCGGCGAGCCACACAGTGCGTGTTCGCACCCGTGCACTGCCCACCGGAGAGGTCCGCCGTCCCATGGAGCGTCACGTACTGCGCCACCGCCCACTTCGGCGGCGTCACCGCATATTTCACCGTCACCGCCGTCTTCGGCGCCACCTTCGACTGCGCCACCGCCCCAAAGGGCCTCACCCGCCAGCCCCCCGGGGCCTTGAGGCTCACACTCACCTCACCCAGCGTCTCGGTGCCCCCCGCGCTCAGCGTCACGCTCACCTCAGCGCGCACCCCGGGCTTGAACGTCTTCGGCGCCAATACCGACACCGCCCGATGCCCAATCGAGCGCACCATCCGGTAGCTCCCCCGCAACGGCAGGTTCGCCAGCGCCGAGGAATCCCCCACGTACACCCGATAGGTCCCGGCCGTCTCCGTCCAGCCCCCGTGACTCCACCACCACTCCTCGCGTGGCGTGATCGTGAAGTGCACCCCCTTCGAGGCCCCAGCCGCCAGCATCACCCGCTTGAACCCCACCAGCTGCCGCGGCGGCTCCCCGGTCGAGGCCGGCATCCCCAGGTACAGCTGCGCCACATCCGCGCCCGCCACGGAACCTACGTTCGTCACCCGTGCGCTCACCTGGATCCCGGTCACCCCATCGACCGTGCGCCGGCTCAACTTCAGATCGCTGAACCGAAAGCGCGCGTACGACAGCCCATATCCAAATGGAAACAGCGGCCGAATGTGCTTGGACTCATACCACCGATAGCCCACCTTCAACCCCTCGGAGTAGTGCACCTTGCCGTCCACCCCGGGAAAGCGCGCCGGACTCGCCGCCGGCACGTCCGCCAGCTTCACCGGAAAGGTCACCGGCAGATGTCCGCTCGGGTCCACCTTCCCGTACAGCACATTCGCCAGCGCTCGACCATCGGTCTGGCCCGGATACCACGTGTCCAGTATCGCCGGCACCTGCGCAATCCACGGCATCACGATCGGTGCGCCCGCCTGAATCACCACCACCGTGTGCGGGTTCACCTTCGCCACCGCGCTCACCAGCGCGTTCTGCGCCGACGGCAGACGCAGATCCGGCCGATCCGCGCCCTCGGACTCCGTGTCGTCCGCCACCACCACTACCGCCACGGGGGCCGACTTCGCCGCCTGCACCGCTTCGGCAATGTACTTGTGCACCACGCCCGGGGTCGCCCAGAGGAGCCGGTCGCGATGGCCAGTGTTTTTCCTAATCAGGCCAGTTACCTTCAACGTATAGGTGCGGCCTTTCTGCAGATGAACCGCCACTAAAAAGGGAGGGTTCGGCGGATTACCCGAATCGTTAGTCAGGATCCGGCCATCAATAAAGACGCTCGCAGGGTTATAGGCAATTTTGTAGCAATAGCAGTTGTTGGTGAAACCGAAGATATACGTTCCGGTTTCAGGTACACGCAGGGTCGAAGAATATGATCCATCACTACTCGTTCCCGTAAACGGTCGCGATAGGTCCGCAGCCGGAATCCGGGTCAGCTCGGCGTTGGTGGGCAGGCCCTGGACGTAGCGTACACGGGATGTGCCCACCAGTGCCTCTATGCCGGCCAGTGGGCTGATGACTTTCGACGGAATGACATGCGCACTTCCGTTACCGCTCGTCGTCACCTGCGCCGATGCGGCCGGTCCAATCACCACAATCCTTTTATTCGTCGCAAGCGGCAACAGATGGTGCGCGTTCTTCAGCAAAACAGTGCCTGCCTCGGCGACCCTCGTCGCAACCGCCCGATGTGCCGGCGTCGTCGCAAGCGCATCCATCATTTTAAATCGTGGATGA
The DNA here is from genome assembly GCA_021797465.1 of Pseudomonadota bacterium. GTDB lineage: Bacteria > Pseudomonadota > Gammaproteobacteria > Steroidobacterales > Steroidobacteraceae > 13-2-20CM-66-19. The sequence continues at coordinate 4,840 of JAJZZR010000426.1, forward strand.
TCGAAAAAATGGAATCGAAACTCCTCGTACAGTATCGGCGCAACCATACTATTGATTACCTCCCGAGAGATTTTCCCTGACGCCACCTCGTTTCTAAGAGGTTTGCTGAAATATCTATCGGTTGGCTCTTCCAAATCAGTGCCCGCCGGCGCCCCGGATACACCGTGCAGCGCACCCCAGTCAGTTGTGACAAAACCATTAAAATCCCACTCGCGGCGTAGCACATCGGTGAGCAGGTAGTAATTCTCACAGCTGTAATGACCGTTGACCGTCGCGTACGAGCACATGATCGAGCCGACCTTGCCCACCCGGATCGCGTATCGGAACGCCGGCATGTAAATCTCGTGCAGCGTCCGCCGCACCACGATCACATCGTCCGCCGGCGTATTGCGATACTTCTCTTGGTTGTAGGCATCAAAATGCTTTACCTCGGCAATAGTTCCCTGGCTCTGGATACCCTGGATTTCGGCTGCAGCGATCCGTCCCGCCAAGTGTGGATCCTCCGACAGCGTCTCAAAGCTGCGCCCCCAGCGGGGATCACGGTCAATGTTCACTGTCGGACCGAGGTCGACAGACATTCCCTTTTTGGCCTGTTCAGCTCCGATAACCCTTCCATACTGGTACGCCAGTTGGCGCGAGAACGTCGCTGCCAGCGCAGAACCTGAGGGCAGCTGCGTAACACCCTTCGCTCCATCCCCAACTCCATTCGGACCGTCCCTCAAAGCAAGAAACGGCACGCATAGCTTAGGAAGCTCTCTTACACCCGCTTGAACCCCGGGCCCGCGCCCCCCGACTAATTTGATTTCCTCATCCAAAGTCATTTTGCGGATGAGCATCGAGACTCGTCTTGCAATCGACCAACGCGAATCAAGCCATGGACACAATCCGCAGGTATGCCGACTAGAGTGGATCTTGAATTTAACCGCGTTTTGCTGCTGCACGCGGTGAGCGCGAATGCGCTAAGGCCGATGCCCAAAATTAGCATTACATTCACGACAGAGGCACGTGATTCTTTTTGAGAACTCATTGTTCAGAGTCCATCGCTCGAATTCTCTTGCCGCTGCACGCCGCCCATCTGAACGATTGTCTTGGCAAGCTAGACGTTGCGATGCCCGCCCCCGATCTGCTTTTTAATAATACGCCAATCACGATAATACGTACATAATAAAAACGCAACAAGGAGCAAACGTGCGCAGTTCTGTCCCGTGCGAGCGATTGCTAAACCTAAATCGACGGGCAAGATAATAAAAATCCTCTTAATAATCAATATAGTCGGTTCCTTTGAGCGGGTTTTCTCTATGACGATAGCGTAATGAGCGGCATCAACGTATTCTGATCGATACTGTGCGTGGAACGTCTCTGTTTCAGATCGATGTGATGATTTGAGATAACCTTAAAAGAGCGACAAAGACATGAGTAGACCGGCACGAGAATCCCGTGGTGGGGTTGCGAGCGTGACGCTCAGGGACGTCGCCCGTTTTGCCAGCGTCTCGCCAATGACCGTCTCGCGCGTGGTCAGCGGCGGGCCGTATGTCAGTGAATCGACCCGTCAGACGGTGCTGCAGGCGGTCCGTCAGCTCGGCTACTCACCGAATCTCGCCGCGCGCAACCTCGCCAGCTCCCGCGGCGAGTGTCTGGGTCTGCTCTACGGCATTCCGAGTGCGTCCTATCTCAGTGAATTCCTGGTGGGTGCGCTCGATGCCGCGACCCGTCACGGCGTGCAGATGGTGCTGGAGAAATGCGAGCTGACCCCTGCGGCCTCGCGGCGCGCGGTGCGGCGCCTCGTGGCGGGCGGCGTGGTGGGTGTGATGCTGCCGCCACCGCTGTGCGAGTCGGCGGTGATCCGCACGGAGCTGCAGGCCGCGCGCATGCGCATCGTGGCGGTGGCCGCGGGGCGCCCGCCGGTCGACGCCATGTGCGTGAGCATCGACGATTTCGCAGCGGCCGGCGAGATGACCCGCTACCTGCTCGCGCTCGGGCACGAGCGGTTGGGCTTCATCAAGGGGCACCCGAACCAGACGTCGAGCGATGAGCGCTGGCATGGCTTCGTCGCCGCCGTGCAGGAGCATGGCAGCTTGCCCACCCCGCGCGTCGAGCAGGGTTTTTACACCTTCCGCTCCGGGCTCGATGCGGCGCACAAACTGCTCGCGACCGAGCCGCTGCCGACGGCGATCTTCGCCAGCAATGACGACATGGCGGCCGCGGTGATGGCCGAGGCGCACCGGCGCGGGCTCGAGGTGCCGAACGATCTGACCGTGGTCGGCTTCGACGACAGTTTGATCGCGGCTAATATCTGGCCGGGGCTGACCACCATTCACCAGCCGATCGCGCACATGGCCGGCGAGGCGATCGACATGCTGGTGACGGCCGTGCGCGGCCGGCGTGGGAGCGGTGCCGGACTGGTCCATCGTCTCGTGGCGCACGAACTCTTGGCACGCGAGTCGGCGGCACGGCCGGTCTATGCAGCGAAAACACCGTTGAACATCAGTGCTGGTGCAAACATTTAATGAACGTAACTGCGCACCGAGCTTCGGCGTAGAGTGGACCGGATAAGGCCAATTTGGATAGCGACGAGAGGAGTGCGCCGCTCGTGACCTTGGGGCCGCACGGTGCGCAGGTCCTCCCCGCATTCCTCGCAGGAGCTGACCGTGGAGAGCACAACGGTCTCGACGGTGCGCGTGTTCGCCGAGCGGCTCGGGCCGTAGACCTTGCCCTTGTCGTGGGTGCCGACGTGGCTCTCCGCCCTCCCGTCCTTGTCGCTTCGGGAAGAAGGCTTGGTGGAGTTCGTGGTAGTCTTACAGGTGTTCTTTTCCAAGAGCATGAACACCGCGATCAGCAGCACCTCGATCAGGGCGCGGCTCTCGGCCGTGATCTTCCCGTCACCGGACAGCTGCTCGAAGCGGCCCCTGAGGGCCTCAAACTCCTCGCGCAGGGACTACCTGTTGACGCTCGCCACGAGAGCAAGCAAAGGCGGCTACTCGCGGGCCTCCACCGCTATCAACCCCGCCAAGACCGCCGAGCGCTCCACCGGTGGCATCGCCGCATAGCGGCGTGCCCGCCTGGTTCATCACCTGCAGCTCAAGGCTCCGCCAGCCGGCAAGCGCTTCATCATGATGTACGACCGCAAACTTCCACCTATGCGGTATACTCCATTGCAAATAAAGGACTGCGTGAGAAGCAGGCGCATCAGCCCGGTGAGAGCGTCGCTATGCAGGAAGCCACATCCGGCGCTCGACCGGCTCTAGGTTACCGACGAACCCGGAGGCAGTAAGTGGCTCCGCCCTTATATCCATGACCACGGTAAACATCTTTAATTTCTCCAGCACGCTGAGCACGGGCTCTCGCACCAGCAGCGCGCCGCCGGCCGTGCGGCGCATCCTTATCGTCGGGGGCGGTACAGCCGGATGGATGACGGCATTGAACTTTGCGCGCAACTTGATCCCCAAAGGCGTCGAGATCACGCTGCTCGAATCCCCCGCGGTACCGACCATTGGGGTCGGTGAGGGATCCACACCGTTGTTGCGCGAGTTCTTCGACCGGCTCGGTATCGAGGAGTCCGAATGGATGCCCGCCTGCCACGCCACTTACAAATGCGGCATCACGTTCCAAGGGTGGTCGACTAAGCCAGGCTTCGAGCGCTATTCCCACCCGTTCCCGTCGATGGTGGACATCATGACCCTCACGCAGTTCATCCACAACGCCGAGGCTCGACTGCGGGGTGCGAACCTGTATGCACACCCGGATCGGTTCTTTCTCGCATCTCGTCTGGCCGCGGAGCGACGCGCGCCGAAATCGCACGAATCCTTCCCATTCGATGTGTTTCACGCCTACCATTTCGATGCGACGCTGCTCGGTCAATTCCTGCACAAGAAGGCGCTCGAACGGGGCGTGCGCTACAAAAGCTGCCATGTGACTCACGCCACTCTGGCACCGGACGGCACGATCGCCTCGGTGAGCACCCGCGAAGGCGAGACCCTGAGCGCGGATTTGTACGTCGATTGCACGGGGTTCGCCGGCTTGCTGCTGCAGAAGACCCTCGGGGTCCCCTTTGTCAGCTTTGCGGACAATCTGTTCAACGACGCGGCGGTTGCAATGCCCTCGCCCATCGAGAAGCACATCCCGAGCGAGACGGTCTCCACGGCACTCAAGCACGGCTGGGTGTGGAAGATTCCGCTGACGGACCGCTATGGTAACGGCTACGTTTACAGCACACGGTTCTGCACACCGGATGCGGCGGAAACCGAATTGCGTCGGCATCTGGGCCTGCTCGACTCGACGGTCGAAGCACGGCACATCAAGATGAAAGTTGGCCGGGTCGCCCGACCGTGGCACGCGAACTGTCTGGCCATCGGACTCGCGCAGAGCTTCGTCGAACCCCTGGAAGCCACCGCGCTCACGGTGGTGCAATACATGGCGCAGACCTTCGCCGAGCTGCTCGAGCGCGGCGAACTGACGGAGGACGTTCGGGCACGCTTCAACGCGGGCACGAACGTTAGCGTCGATGGCATCCGCGATTATATCGTCACCCACTACAAAACAAACTCCCGGACCGACACGGAATACTGGCACACAAATGCCGCCAACATGAATCTCTCGGACAATCTGCGCAAACTCTACTCCCTGTGGCGCAGCGGCAAGAGCATCGCGCCCAGCATCGGTGTGGAGCAGGTATTCCCAGTCATGTCGTGGTACGCGATTCTCTGTGGTATGGGAGTCTTCCCGAACCCGGACAGCCTGCGTCCGCCAGTTGCGCAGGAGGCTCGCTACAACATAGCTGAGATAGACGAACTCTTTAACCGGTGCGTCGTCAATTATTTACATCACCGCGAAGCCCTGGAGCATAAGTCACAATCGCGGCGGCCGCTGACACTGCAGCTGTATTTCTGGTAGTGCGAAGGATGTCCACGCGCCACACCCGGAGTTCTCTGCCAGTGGCAAAGTCCCTGCCTAGTACACACGCGGAGCATCGCTGATGCGCAGTTTTGCTGTCGTCACCATAGCTGCCGGCATTATCGGCGCGGTGCTACTGCGTGGGTGTAGGACGCCACTTCGCACCGATGGCCCCGTCGCCACTCCGATCGGAAAAACCGACATCATCGGAGTGGCTGGTCCGTGATAGGCATACGCATGAACAGGAGTGCGAGCCCTGTAACGCCTCACGTTCCGGTCGTGTCCGGAACTTGGTAAAAATTGATGGTTCGTCTCCGGGCATGTCAATTTTTAAGGAACCTCTGAACAACTCGCGAAAATGACGTCGAACGCGCTCAACTCTGCTGCAAGAGGTGCCACAAGGGTCGCGAGGACCCCGTTTTCGCCTCGTTTCGACCGTCCCTGCGTCATTTTCGTGCCCTGTGGGTGGTTTTCACCGACACCACCCCTATACCGCCAACAGGCGGCGCACCATGAACAGGTTGGCGAGCGCTGCGGTGACCTCGAGGCGGTGCAGGTTCTTCGCCAGGGCGCGGTAGCGCACCTTCTGAAATCCGAACGCCTGCTTGATCACCCCGATGCTGTGCTCGACGTTGGCACGTGCCCGGGACATGGCGAGGATCTTCGCCTTGACGCCTTGACGCGTTCACCCGTCCGCTGGCCGAAACGATGAAGACGGTTCGTATAGTCGCGGGCGCAGGCAGCCACCGAGCGGCTCGCATCGGTCTGCCCGCGCAGCCGATGCGGCAGGGCTTGGAAATCGGCCACGTTCGCCGCCGAGGCGGGCACCGGATCCACGAGCTTGGTGCGGCTGTCGACGCCCACGTGTGCCGTCATCCCGAAGTACCACTGTTTGCCGTTGGCGGTCTGATTCATCTGGGGATCCCGCTGACCGTCCTCGTTCTTCGTCGAGCTCGGGGCACTGATGACGGTCGCATCGACGATCGTGCCGTTACTGATTTTGATCCCATTGCGGGCCAGATACCCGTTCACCGTCAAGAGCAGCTTTTCCCCGAGCTTGTGCCGCTCCAGCAGGTGGCGGAACTTGCACACCGTGGTCTCATCCGGCGCTCCTTCCTGACCCAGGTCGATGCCCGCGAAGCCGCGCATCGCCACCGAGTCATACAGCGCCTCCTCCACGGCAGGATCAGAGAGGTTGAATCACAGCTGCAGGAAATACACTCGCAGCATCCGTTCAAGCGGTATCGGCCGACGACCGCCGCTCTGACCGACTTTCGGGTACACCGGCTCAACCACCGCCACGAGTCCCGCCCACGGGACAATCTGCACCATCTGCGCGAGAAACTGCCCGCGCCGTGGCGTCGTCTCGTAGCGTTCGAACCCTGCCAGCGTCTGTTGTTTCATTCGTGCCACATCACAAGGTGGGACGATGCCTTGCACCTGGCAGATAAATCAGAGTTTCCCTAACGATGTTATGCGGCGATGTCAAGTGTGTTGAGGTGAACGTGAAGCGTCTGCCAGCCATCGACCTTGCGCAGCGTGATCTGACCGCTCGCGAACAGCGCCCAAAACATCATGCAGGCCGTGTCCGCACACGGCAACACGCACTTCGTCTTGATGCGCCTCTTGAACTCCTCGTGCAACCGCTCGATCGCGTTGGTGGTTCGAATCGATTTCCATTGCGCCGGCGGATAACGCAGGAACGTGAACAGCCGCTCGCCGGCCTCCTCGAGGCTGCGAGCTACCCCGGGACAACGCAGGCGCCATTTGCGCAGAAAAGCCTGTCGGCGCGCGAGCACCAGCGCGGGACTGTCAGCGTAGATCATCGCGCTATACTCGGCGGTGAGTTCCTCGTGCAGCTTCTTCGGCGCATGGGCAATGAGGTTGCGCAACTTGTGCACCGTACAGCGTCGCACCGCTGCACTCGGCCACATCCCGGCGAGGGCCGCCTCCAGGCCCTTGCCGCCGTCGATGATCACCCGCTCGGGCCGCTTCAGGCCGCGAGACTCGAGGTCTTGCAGCAGATCACGCCAGGCCGCCTCGCTCTCTCCGGCCGACGCCCGCAACCCCAAGAGCACCTTCTGCCCATCGGCCCGCACCCCCGGGGCCACCAGGATCGACGGCGCCGTGCTCTGCCTATCCAGGCGCACGTGCACCACGGTGCCGTCGAGGATCAGCCGCACGATCGGCTCGCCCTAGAGGCCGCGGCGATTCCAGCTCTCGAAGTCCCCCTGCACCCGGCGCCAGGCGCGACTCACGGTGTCCTTGCCCACCGCCCCGCCAAAGAGCTTCCCCAAGGCCAGGTGCACGCGGCGGGTGTTCACCCCGGCCAAGTACGCCCCTGCAATCAGTGTGCTCGCAGAACCTGTCAGGCGCTTGTAGCGCTGCAGCAGCGCGCTGCGCAACTCACGGCTGCGCCCGTCCCTGCAGCGCACCCGTGCCCGCGGCACCGACAGCCCCACGCGGCCGAACGAGCCGATCACGGTCCGGGTCCGGTGGCCGTCCCGGTAGCCTTTGGCGCCCTCGGCGCCTCCGTGCCGCAGCCGCCCGGGCGCCTTGGTGAGTTCCTGCTCGATCAGCTCCTGCAGAAACTGGCGCACTCCGCCGCGCACCTGCTGCTCGAGTGGATCGAGCCACTCGCTTCCCTCGAGCAAATCCGTCGATCCCATGGTACCGTTTCGCATGGCGTAGTCCCCCCGGCGCTGCTAACGCCGTGATTGGTTCCGAATGCAATCTTGGAGACTACGCCATCTCTGAATTCCCACCACCTTCGCGACACGACCCCTTCCGCTCGCTGCGGCAATATGCACTGTCGGCTCACACATGGGGCCACTGATTTCCGTGTCAAAGGAATCCGTCGCAAAAAGAGGTTTTCTCCCCACTCTGTAAATCAATAACCTCAATTCACCGTCAACGTTATTGCGAACCACGAACTGACGCATTTTTTCGAAGAGTCATCTTTTTCACAACCACAAACCGGAGAATAAGTCGTGCTCGAAGCAGAACGACATCGAATCATCAAGAAACTTGTCGACGAGCGATCAATCGTGAGCGTTTCCGATTTAGTTGACATCGTTGGTGCCTCGGAGGCAACCGTTCGTCGTGATATCGGCGCGATGGCTGTGCGAGGAGAAATTATCCGAATTCGCGGCGGCGCCCAATCCGTTCTCCCTCGTCATGAAGTCCATCTCGTAGGATCACCATTCAAGCTGAGCCAGGAGCTTGCTGCGTCGGAGAAGCGCGCTATCGCCAAAGCGGCAGCAAAGCTAATTGAGCCTGGGCAAAGCCTGATCATTTCAGGCGGGACGACCACATATGCGCTTGTCGAATTCTTGCCGAGAGAGGGCCTCGATATCCTCACAAATTCACTTCCAATCATCACGCAGCTGCTTAGCACCAGCCGCAATCGCGTCACCGTCCCCGGTGGAACGATCTACCGGGAGCAGAATATCGTCCTTAGCCCATTCGATGACGATGCCACAAATCATTACACGGCGAAGACGTTATTTGCAGGATGTTTTGGGCTTAACCGGTTTGGAGTCATGGAGACTGATCCGCTCATAGTGCAGTCACAAGTACGGCTTTTGCGTCGATGCGAACAACTTATCATCATGGCAGACCATCATAAGCTTCGGCAGCGCTCATCCATCGTAGTCGCTGGCATCGAACGAATTACGGTCCTGGTAACCGACGACAAGACGCCTGATGAAGATATTGAATGGATTCGCTCCGCAGGAATTCGGGTCATACGTGCCGGGGTCTCCGGCACCGAATCACAGTCGTAGTTGTAGTGTCGCTGAAATGAATTGGGTGCGGCTCCTTTGGGCGGCACGTGACAGTAATGCTATCAAGCGGTTACGCGTTACGGCAGCCCAGGGGAGGTGTTCACAACGCAGGTGTGGAGTTGCACACGAGCTATCTGGCGCTGGAGGAGCACCTTGCCAAGCAATAACTCCTCACCCGCATGACTCATCGAGGCGAGCGCTTGACATCATAGCGTACTGATTCTATGCCGCCGTGCCATCGTTGGGGACAGGGGATCGGCCGCGATGGGGGCGTATTTCGGATCGAAGGCAACCTCGCGGTTGTGTCAGGCGATTATCGCCCTGATGCCTCCGCATAACACCTACGTCGAGAGCCACTTTGGGCGTGGAGCGATCACGCAGCGCAAGCTCCCCGCGGCGCGCAACATCGGGATCGACCTCAATGAGCGGACGCTCTCGATAATTCAGTGCCCCTACCCGGCGGAGTTGGTGCACGCTCACGCGCACCGGTTCGTGGCGGAGTTCCCCTATCAGGGTCGAGAACCGGTGTACTGCGATCCGCCGTATCTGCACACGACGTGTAGTTCGGATCGGCGCTACCGTTTCGAGTACGACGAGCCCGATCACCTGGAGCTGATGGGGTTGCTGACCAACCTCAGCCTAGAGGATGCTTGCCGCCATCTGGTCAAACAGCGCATGGAAGTCAACGGTGCCCGCTGGAGCCTGCAAGGGGCTGAAGCGATTCTGCGCCTGCGGGAGCTGCGCATGAATCAACATCTGTACGACTACTTCACCTTCCATCGACGCTAGGAGCGCCTCCGTAACTACCCGCAGGAGCTTTTTGCAGCGTGAATCGCGCCGCCCAACAAAACCGCACCCATAACTTATCGACTGGTGCGTAATCCACCGAAAAAGGATCCAATACCGCCCACAATCACACCAGCTTGCTCTCAAATCTCATGACATCAGATGTTCCAAACTCATTGACACATTCCTGAGCATTGTAGCGAGGTGCACGACGTCCCGTGGTGTCATGAAGTCTTCGGCGCCTTCGTTGACCTCGGCACCGAACCGGCGAATCAAGTGCTCGTAAAGGTTGCTCATTACTCGATCGGGCACCGTATCGGGATGCAGATCAATGCCCGCGAAGTGTTGGCAGATCTTGTAGAGAAGCTTCGCCTTGTCGAGTCGAATCACTGTGTTAGGAAAGTCGACCTGCTCGAAAATGACGCGGACGTTATCAGAGAATCGCACCACATAGTCCTGCAAATTCTGCCGGGTCTTCGTGCTGCCGAGCGTCGCGAGCGTGTATTCTGACGTGTTGTAGAAGGGATACCGGATAGTTTTGCGCAGAATCCCGTCGAGATTGATGGCGCTGTTCTTATGAGTCGCGCACGCCTTGGTGACCTGTGCCCGTGTGGGCTCCAGTACGCATTCCAGACGTCGCAGCAGGGTAAACGGCAGAATGACCTTACCGAAGCCCGTGTGCTTGAAATCCCCCGAAAGATCCTCACCGTTCTTCCAGATGAAATCCACGAAGGATGCCACCGTGCCGTTCGATTCCGCCACTTCATTGTTCCTCAGCCGGAAAATGCACGGAAAAGCATACTCTAGGGCGCGGCAGCGTCAACCATAAATTGGTGTGAAGCCAGAAATAAATAAACGCGTCAAGTTTGAGTTCGTGGTGCGATGCTGTAGTTCCATTCTCCGTGGAACTTGTCCCGTCGTAACTTGATCTGCTTCATTTCCGCAGCGCTCACTTTGCGTCCAGTCGAGTACTTGCGCCGATCCAGCCGGCACATCACCTTCAAGCCCTTCGCCGCCCCGGGGGACATCTCGAGCTCAAGGCACTCTCCGGCAGGTCCGGCAAGACGCACGCGGCACATCTGGCCTACCGCAGGCAAGGCGTTTGGCAGCTCCAGAAACTTTACCGCCCCACCGCGTGCAGGCGACTGCTTCACCGTCCTGCCTGCTGATGCCGCTACTGGACCGGCGCCGCTCGTACGCTTGAGCTTGTTGTACTTGTTACCGG
>JAJZZR010000306.1 GCA_021797465.1 Pseudomonadota bacterium
GATGCACTACACGCCCAATACTTTGATCTGGTACACGCCGGATGCCGTCGACACCCTCAATGACGACGCGCGCCTGCAACCAACGCTGCACCTGGTCATGCACGCGTACAATCCGTATGCGTTCATGCGCCACGCCTATCTGTCGCAGCGTCACTACATGGTGCACGGTCCGAGCCGCGGCAACCCGGCTGCCGAGGAACTGAAGGAACTGCAGGGCGCGGGCAAGTGATGCCCGCGCGCAGCGCGGCTCAGACGCCCTGCTGGAGCAATCCGTCGACGGCGCTGATGCGCGCCAGGCGCAGCAAGTCCTCCGGCAGGTGCTCGAAGCGCAGGTGGCGCCCCGCCTGACGCGCTTCGGAAAGCCAGTCGAGCAACACGGCCAACCCGGCGCTGTCGGTCGGACCGAGTGCCCCGCAATCGATCACCAGGGCGCTCTGCGCGGCACGCAAGGCCTGCAGGCCGGCTGCGCGCGCGCGCCGAGCCGTGGCGAAGACGAGCGGTCCGCCCGCCTCGCTGCGCTCCGGGGAGCGGACGGTGAATTGGAAGCTCGCCCCGCCCGCAGACCCGGTTGAATTCTCCAGGCTCGCCACGCTCAGCGTCTCTTCGGCTGCGGCTTCGGCGCGGTCAGCTTCTCGCCGCCCGCGAGCCGCTGGATCACCGTATCCAGGCCGACCTGCTGCAGCTGCGGGGCCAGCTCGGCGCGATAGCTCATGTCGTAACTGACGCCCTCGACGACCAGATCGAACACCTTCCAGCCGCTCGGGGTCATGAGAACGTAGAAGTCGACCGGCAGGCGCGTCCCGTTCGTCTCCGTCAGGACCGTGCGCACCGTGGCCGAAGTCGTACCCGGCCGCAGATGGGTCGGGTAGACCGTCAGCATGTGCGAGTGGAAGTCAAGCAGCGCGGTGCCATAGCTCTTGACCAGCGCTTTGCGCATGGCCGTGACGAAGCGCTCCTTCTGCTCCGCCGAGGCGTGGCGGCCGAAGCGCCCGAGAACCAGATCGGCGGCGAGCGCCGAGTCGAAATGCGGCAGCAGGTACTTCTCGATGATGGCCGAGATCTGTTGCGGGTGGGCGCGCAATTCGGCGCGGTGTCCGTCGATCTCCTTCAAGAGAGCGTTGGCGACCGAGTGGATCATCTGCGAGGGCTGCTCGAAGGGCGCCGGCGCGGCCTGGGCGGTTGCCGCGGCCGCGAGGCCGGGCTGCAGCAGCAGACCCGCGCCGCATGCCATCGCGGCGATGACGGACGAGAATTTCATCATTTGGACTCCTTGGCGGCGCCACCCGAGCCGTGGCTCTTGTTCGCCTCTGTGGCGAAGAACTTGTTGATCAGGTTCTCGAGCACCAGCGCCGATTGCGTTTCCAGGATCTGGCTGCCGTTGGTGAGATAGGTCGGCATCGCGCCGGGACTGATGGCGATGTACTGGCCGCCGAGCAGACCCTCGGTGTCGATCGCGGCGGAGCTGTCCGCCGGAATCTGGTTGAAGCGCGGATTGATGCGCAGCCAGACCTTGGCGCGCTCGGTATTGGTGTCGAAATCGATCTTGGTCACCTGGCCGATGCGCACCCCGGCCATGCGCACGGGAGCCCCGACCTTCAGGTCGCCGATATTGTCGAACTGCGCGGTCACGTCGTAGCCGACCGGCTTTTGGAAGGAGAACTTCAAGCCATTAGCCGGCAACTGCATGCTGAGGAACAGCAGCGCGGCGAATCCGAGCAGCACGAACAGGCCCGTGCCGATTTCAAGAGAGCGATTGACGCGCATGGCGGATTGGATCCTCTTACAAAAATATGGCGGTCAGCACGTAATCGAGCAGCAAGGTCATTACCGACGAGGCGACCACTGTGCGCGTGGTGGCCCTGCCGATCCCCTCGGCGGTCGGCTCGGAGTGATACCCCTCGTTGACCGCGATCAGGCTGACGACGGCGCCGAACACGATGCTCTTGACGACTCCCTCGGTCACATCCTTCAGGGCCACCGCGCTTTGCGCCTGCGACCAGAATATGCCGTGATCGACGCCGAGAAACTGCACGCCGATCAGCTGCGCGCCGAACAGCCCGATGACGGTGAATATCGCCGTCAGCAGCGGCACCGCGATCAGCCCGCCGAGGAAGCGCGGCGCTACCACGTGGCGGATCGGATCGACGGCCATCACGTCCATGGCCGTGAGCTGGTCGGTGGCACGCATCAAGCCGATTTCCGAGGTGAGCGCGGTGCCGGCGCGGCCGGCGAACAGCAGCGCCGTCAGCACCGGTCCGAGCTCCTTCAACAGCGCGAGCGCCACGGCCGTGCCAAGTGCCTCGGTGGCGCCGAAACGGTTGAGCACATCGTAGAACTGCAGACCCAACACCATGCCGGTGAACAGACCCGAGAGCATGATGATGATGAGCGAGCGCGCCCCGGCGTTGTAGATCTGGGCGATGATCAAGCGCGGCCGGCTGAGCGCCGGAATGCATGCGGCAAGCAACCGCACGAAAAATACGCCCGTCTCGCCCGTCTTGCGCACCAGCTCGAGCACGCCCGCCCGGGCTCCGTTGCTCATCGCGAGACCTCCATGAGTTCCTCGGCGTAGTCAGGCGCCGGATAATGAAAGCGTACCGGTCCCTCGGCGCCGCCGGTCATGAACTGCCGGACGGTTGCCGAATCGCTGCGCGCCAGCTCCGCGGGCGTGCCGGATGCGACCACTTTGCCCTCCGAGAGCAGATAGCTGTAATCGGCGATGGTGGCGATCTCGTGAACGTCGTGCGAGACGACCACGCTGGTGATCTTCAGCGCATCGTTCATCTGCTTCACCAGGCGCAGGATCACGCCCAGGGAGATCGGATCGAGGCCGACGAACGGCTCGTCGTAGATCAGTATCTCCGGGTCCGTGACGATGGCGCGCGCCAGCGCCACGCGCCGGGCCATGCCGCCGGAGAGTTCCGCCGGCATCAGCTCGGCCGCCCCGCGCAGCCCCACCGCCTCGAGCTTGGTGAGCACCAGCTTGCGGATCAGCGGCTCGGGCAGATCCGTGTGCTCGCGAACCGGGAACGCCACGTTTTCGTACACATCGAGGTCGGTCAAGAGCGCGCCGTTCTGGAACAGCACGCCCATGCGCCGGCGCGTCGCGTACAGCTCGCGGGTGCTCAGGGTGCCGACGTCGCGGCCGAACACCGCCACCCGGCCACTGCCGGCGTAGATCTCGCCGGTGATCAGCCGTAGCAGCGTCGTCTTGCCCGTGCCGCTCGGCCCCATGACCGCGGTGATCAGACCGCGTTTCACGGTCAGATCGAGTCCATCGAAGATCCGCCGATCGCCAATGGCGTAATGCACGCCGCGAACGTCGATCACTGCCTCGGTCGCATCCGCGCCCGGGTTGCTTTGGGAATCGCTCACGCGGGGTCTTTCGTCCTCGTCCTACCGGTTCAAGCGGCTTTTTGTTCCATGTCCGCGGTGTAGCGGCCGACGGCCGCGAGCCCGTTCAGGCGGGCCCGGTGCGCGAACTCCCGCTGACCGGCCGTGAAATCGCCGCTGCGCCCGCCCCAGGCCGCGATCGCCGTTTCCTGCAGCGCGCGCCCGTAGCTGAAGGTCAGCGACCAGGGCAGCGGCCCCAGACGGTTGATCAGCGACAGGTGCAGCGTGGCCTCCTGCGGCGACTGACCGCCGGAGAGGAAGGCGATTCCGGGCACCGCCGGGGGCACATGGCGCTTCAGGCAGCGCACCGTGGCCTGCGCCACCGCCTCGGGAGAGGCGCGGTGTGCGGCTTTCTTGCCGGAGATCACCATGTTGGGCTTGAGCACCATGCCTTCGAGCTCCACCCGATGATCCTGCAGGCGCTTGAACACGCAGCTCAGCGTCGCGTCCGTCACTTCCTCGCAGCGCTCGATCGAATGATCGCCGTCCATCAGCACCTCCGGCTCGACGATCGGCACGATCTCGTTCTCCTGGCAAAGCGCGGCATACCGGGCCAGCGCATGCGCGTTCGCCTCGATACCGAATGACGTGGGAATCCCCGCGCCGATATCGATGACCGCGCGCCATTTGGCGAAGCGCGCGCCGAGCTTGCGATACTCGATCAGCCGCTCGCGAAGACCGTCGAGCCCCTCGGTGACGGTCTCGCCCGGGAAGCCGGCGAGCGGCTTCGCGCCCAGATCGACCTTGATGCCCGGAATGATGCCCTGCTGCGTCAGGTACTGCGCAAACGGCCGGCCGTCGGCGGTCTTCTGGCGCATCGTTTCGTCGTAGAAAATGACACCGCTGATCCATTCGGCCGCGCCAGGCGTGGTGAACAGCAGCTCACGGTAGACCCGCCGATGTTCCTCGGTGGATTCGAGCTTGATGGCCTCGAAGCGCTTGCGGATGGTTCCCGTACTCTCGTCGGCCGCTAGAAGCCCCTTTCCTGTGACCACCATTGCCTGGGCGATTCGAGCAAGCTCACTGCGATTCATGAGGATTCTCCGCGACGGTATAGTGATTCGGCCGCGCGCACCGATACATCGGCTTGACTCTGGAGCGCGCCGCTGGAGGGGTAAGAATACCAAATGACCAGCCCTGCATGCCCTTGGTTCCTTCGCCAATTAGTACTAAAATAGTCCTAGTTAACGAGGGTACTCCGGATGGTCCGTATCAGCCGGCTCACAGACTACGCCACGGTGCTGCTGGCCGTGCTTGCCGCGCAGCCCGAGCGCTTGCACACGGCCGCGGCGCTCGCGGAGCAGACGCACGTTGCGGCACCGACCGTCAGCAAGCTGCTGAAGCAGCTGCAGCGGGCGGGCTTGGTCGTCTCGACCCGGGGACTGCACGGCGGCTATCAATTGGCGCGCCCCCCGGCGCAGATCAGTGCGGCGGCGATTCTCGATGCGCTCGAGGGCCCGGTGGCGCTCACCGACTGCGCGGTGGCCCACGGCAATTGCGAGATCGAGCAGACCTGCCGCGTCGGGCGCACGTGGCAGCAGCTGAATCTGGCCATCCGGCGCTCCCTCGGGGACGTCAACCTGGCGCAGCTGGCGGGCATCGATCCCATCCACACCCGCCTGCCGGTGCTCGAGCGCGACGTAAAGGCGGCGATGTCTCCGGCGCTGCTGCGCATCCCAAACGCCTGATCCATCCATTGGCTTACTGGACATGAAAGAAGCGACACAGCTCGAGGATCTGCTCGGCCGCGGCTACCGGCACGGCTTCGTAACCGAAATCGACGCCGATACCGTTCCTCCCGGCCTCGATGAGGACGTGGTCCGTCTCATCTCGCGCAAGAAGCGCGAGCCGGCCTTCCTCACCGAGTGGCGCCTGAAGGCGCTGCGGCACTGGCTGACGATGCGCGAGCCGCACTGGCCGCACGTGCACTATCCGCCGCTCGACTATCAGGC
This sequence comes from Pseudomonadota bacterium, assembly GCA_021797465.1. Lineage (GTDB taxonomy): Bacteria > Pseudomonadota > Gammaproteobacteria > Steroidobacterales > Steroidobacteraceae > 13-2-20CM-66-19. Next base: position 5,346 of record JAJZZR010000306.1, read on the forward strand.
GATCTCCTACTATTCGGCGCCGAAGCGCAACAGCGACGGACCGAAGAGCTTGGCCGAGGTGGATCCGAAGCTGCTGGAGACTTACGAGAAGCTGGGTGTGCCGCTGCACGAGCGGGCGCGGCTCGCGGGCGTCGCGGTGGACGCCGTGTTCGACAGCGTCTCGGTCGCCACGACGTTCAAGCAGCGTCTGCACGATGCGGGTGTGATTTTCTGTCCGTTCTCGGAGGCGGTGACCGATCACCCCGAGCTCATCGAGCGCTACCTCGGCAGCGTGGTTCCGTACAGCGACAACTTCTTCGCGGCGCTGAACTCGGCGGTGTTCACCGACGGCTCGTTCGTGTACGTGCCCAAAGGCGTGCGCTGCCCGATGGAGCTCTCGACCTACTTCCGCATCAACGCGGCGAAGACCGGCCAGTTCGAGCGCACCCTGATCATCGCCGACGAAGGCGCGTCCGTGAGCTATCTCGAAGGATGCTCCGCCCCGCAGCGCGACGAAAACCAGCTGCACGCCGCGGTGGTGGAACTCGTCGCGCTCGAGGAGGCCTACATCAAGTACTCGACGGTGCAGAACTGGTATCCGGGCGACGAACAAGGCGTCGGCGGCATCTACAACTTCGTCACCAAGCGCGGCGAGTGCCGCGGCCGCAACTCGCGTATCTCGTGGACGCAGGTCGAGACCGGCTCGGCGATCACCTGGAAGTACCCGAGCTGCGTGCTGCGCGGCGACGGCTCGGTGGGCGAGTTCTACTCGGTGGCCACGGTCAACAATCGCCAGCAGGCCGATACCGGCACGAAGATGATCCACATCGGCCGCGACACGCGCAGCACGATCATTTCCAAGGGCATCTCCGCCGGCCGCGGCCAGAACACCTACCGCGGCCTGGTGAAAATGCTGCCGAGTGCGCACCATGCGCGCAACTTCACCCAGTGCGATTCGCTGCTGATGGGGGGGCAATGCGGCGCGCATACCTTCCCGTACGTGGAGGTGAAGAACCCCTCGGCCACCGTCGAGCACGAGGCGAGCACCTCGAAGATCAGCGAGGACGAACTCTTCTATTGTCTGGCGCGCGGCATCTCGGCCGAGGATGCGGTCAATCTCATCGTCAGCGGCTTCTGCAAGTCGGTATTCAAGGAGCTGCCGATGGAGTTCGCGGTCGAGGCGCAGCAGCTCCTCGCGGTCAGCCTCGAAGGCGCAGTCGGTTAGAAACGCAGGTCATCAGCATGCTCAAGATCGAAAACCTTCACGCCACGGTAGATGGCAAGGAAATTCTCAAGGGCCTCGACCTGGAAGTGCCCGCGGGCGAGGTCCACGCCGTCATGGGCCCGAACGGCTCGGGGAAAAGCACCCTGGCCTACGTGCTCGCGGGTCGTCCCGGCTACGCGGTCACCGCCGGCCGGATCAGTTTCCAAGGGCGCGATCTGCTCACGCTCGCTCCCGAGGAGCGCGCACGAGCGGGTGTGTTCCTCGGGTTTCAGTACCCCGTCGAGATCCCGGGGGTCAACAACGTCTATCTGCTCAAGGCGGCCATCAACGCCGCGCGCAAGCAGCGCGGCGAGCCGGAGGTCGACGCGTTCGAGTTCCTCGCCCTGGTGCGCGAGAAGATGCGGCTGATGCGCATGGATGAAAGCATGCTCTCGCGCGGCGTCAACGAAGGCTTCTCCGGAGGCGAGAAGAAGCGCAACGAGATCCTGCAGATGCTGGTGCTCGAGCCGCGCCTGGCGGTGCTCGACGAGACCGACTCGGGCCTGGATATCGATGCGCTCAAGATCGTCGCGCACGGTGTCAACACCCTGCGCGCCCCGGAGCGATCGCTGGTGCTTGTGACCCATTATCAGCGGCTGCTCGAGCACATCGTGCCGGACCGGGTGCACGTGCTGGTCAACGGCCGCATCGTGCGCAGCGGCGACCGTACGCTTGCCTTGGAGCTCGAGCGGCGCGGCTACGATTGGCTGATCAGCGAGGCGGCATGAGCCCGGCGGTGACGGAACAGATCAGGCAGGAATACGGCGCGGTACACGCCACGCTGCCCGCGAGCGTCATCGATCCCGGTCGCCGGGACGAGGCGATCGAGAAGCTCTGTGCGCAAGGTCTGCCGGCAACGCGTGAGGAGAACTGGCGCTACACGAACCTGCGCGTCTTCGAGCACGCCCGCTTCGCGCCGGTCGAGACGCACGGCCCGGGGATGCCTACCTTGCCGGAAGCGCCGCCGGGATTCGTGCGCTACGTATTCGTCGACGGTCTGCTGCGATCGGGTGCTCCGGCCTCGGGCCCGGACCTCACCGTGCGCAGTCTACGCTCATCCGGGCCGTCGAACGGCAACGCCTGGCTTCCGTGCCCGGACTTTCCCGAGGCGCGCCTGGCATTGCTCAACGAGGCCTTCGCCACTGATGCGCTATCAATCGAAGTGCGCGCGAATGCGGCGCCCGCGGGTATCGAGCTGGTCTTCGTGGCGACTGCCGGCGCGCAAGCCGGCGCATCGTATCCGCGCGTGCGCGTGTTTCTCGAGGCCGGCGCCGAGCTGACCGTGCTCGAGCGGCACGTGGGCGCGCCGGACGCGGCGAGCCTGGTCAACAGCGCCGTACGCGTCGATGTGGGCGAGAACGCGCGCCTGACCCACTACCGCCTGCAGCAATGCGCAGCGCGTGCCGCCTGGTTCGACACGCTCACGGCGGAACTGTCCGCGCATGCCCGCTATCACCTGCTGACCGTCGGCACCGGGGCGTTGACGGCGCGCTCGACGGCGCACGTGCGCCTCGCCGGCGCGGGCGCGGAGTTGGCGCTCTCGACCGCGGCGCTCGCGGATCATCAGCAAAGCCATGACATGTACGCCCTCAGCGAGCATGTGGCGCCGAACACGCGCACGATCGAGACATTCCGCGGCATCGCCTCGGGACGGGCGCGCGTGGCGTTCAACGGCAAGATCGTGGTGCGCGAGCGGGCGCGCGGCGCCGACTCCCGCCAGTCGCTGCGCGGATTGCTCGACGGCCCACAGGCCGAAATCGACGTGCGCCCGCAGCTGGAGATCTACACCGACGAGGTCCGATGCAGCCACGGCGCGACCGCCGGCAAGCTCGATGAGAACATGCTGTTCTACCTGCTCTCGCGCGGCATCGCGCCGCAGACCGCTCACCACTTGCTCAAATGGGCGTTCCTGGAGGACGTGGTGGCCAAGATCGAGCGCACCGAGCTGCGCCGGCAGATCGAGCAGGATCTGGCCGAACAGATGAGCGGCGCCGCCGCCCTGAAGGAGCTACTCTGATGGCCACCCCGCTCGCCTCCGCGCCCCGCAGCTTCGACGCCGAGCGCGTACGACGCGACTTCCCCATTCTCGAACAGCACGTCAATGGACGGCCGCTGGTGTACCTCGACAACGCCGCCTCCGGCCAGCGTCCGCTCGCCGTGCTGCGCGCGGTCGAGCACTATGAGACTCACACTCACGCCAATGTGCATCGCGGCGTGCACGCGCTCAGTCAGGCCGCGACCGACGCGTTCGAGGGCGCGCGCGAGCGGGTGCGGCGCTTCATCAACGCCCGCTCGAGTCGAGAGATCGTGTTCGTGCGCGGCGCCACGGAAGCCATCAATCTCGTCGCGCAGTCCTTCGGCCGCTCGCGCCTCGGCAAGGGCGATGAGATCCTGATCAGCGCGCTGGAGCACCACGCCAACATCGTGCCCTGGCAGATGGTCTGTGAGCAGACCGGCTGCACACTCAAGGTTGCACCGATCAACCGGCGCGGCGAGGTCGAGCTCGAGCCATTGCTCGATCTGCTGAACGCCCGCACCCGCCTCGTAGCGGTGGCGCACGTGTCGAATGCGCTCGGGACCGTCGTGCCCGTCGAGCGCATCGCGCAAGCGGCGCATTCGTGCGGCGCGCTCGTGTTGATCGACGGCGCCCAGGCCGTCGCCCACTCGCCGATCGACGTGCGCGCGCTCGGCTGCGATTTCTACGCCTTCTCCGGCCACAAGCTCTACGGTCCGACGGGCATCGGGGTGCTGTATGGCCGTGAGGAGTTGCTCGAGGAGATGCCCCCCTGGCAGGGCGGCGGCGAGATGATCCGCACCGTCTCGTTCGAGCGCACCACATACAATGAGCTGCCGTGGAAATTCGAGGCCGGCACCCCGAACATCTCCGGAGCGGTGGGACTCGCCGCGGCGATGGACTATCTCGCGGACCTGGGCCTGGAGGCGATCGCGGCGCACGAGCGCCGCCTGCTCGCGCAGGCCACCGCCGCCATCGAGCGGCTGCCCGGCATCGAGATCATCGGCACGGCGGCGCACAAGGCAGCGGTCCTGTCGTTCACGATGCGCGGCTGCCACCCCCATGACCTGGGAACCATTCTCGACAGCCAGGGGGTGGCCATCCGGACCGGCCATCACTGCGCCATGCCGGTGATGACCTTCTTCGATATTCCGGCCACGGCCCGCGCGTCCTTCGGTTGTTACAACACCGAGGCGGACGTCGCGGCGCTGTTGGCCGCGCTGGAGAAAGCCCGCGAGGTATTCGGTTGATGGACCTGAAAGATCTCTACCGCGACGTTATTCTCGATCACAACCGTCAGCCGCGCAATTTCGGCGCGCTGCCGCATCCTGATGCGCACGCCGAGGGCCACAATCCGCTCTGCGGCGACCGCCTGACCGTGTGGCTGCGCTTCGACGGCGATCGCATCGCGGACATCCGCTTCGAAGGCAAGGGCTGCGCCATCTCGACCGCCTCGGCCTCGCTGATGACCGAGGCGGTCAAGGGCAAGGACAAAGCCGCGATCAGGGAGCTCTACGATCGCATCCACGCCGCGCTCACCCAGCCGGACGCCGCCGCGCCGCCTGATGCCTCGCTCGGCAAGCTCGCCGCGCTAGCCGGCGTCCGCGAATTCCCCGCCCGCGTCAAGTGCGCGACGCTGTGCTGGCATACGCTCAACGCCGCGCTCGAGCACAGCGCGGACGCCGTCTCGACCGAGTGAGCACCCGATCATGCGCGGCTTTGAAAGCGAACCGTTCGTCGTGCAACGCGAGGTGCGCGCGGTCATCGTGCCGGCGGGCACGGAAGTCACCCTGCAGCCGGGCCAGTCCGGCTACATCACCCAGGCGCTGGGCGGTAGCTTCACGGTGTACATCGAGGGCAATCTGTTTCGCATCAGCGGCGAGGATGCCGAGTCGATCGGACACGAGCCGGTCAATCCGCCGGAGCTGCCGCCGAACGCCACCGAGGACGACGTGCGTCAGCTCGCCTGGGAACAGATGCGCACCTGTTATGACCCGGAGATTCCGATCAACATCGTCGATCTGGGCCTGGTCTACGGCTGCGACGTCGTGGCGAACGACGACGGCACACGCAGCGTCGACGTCAAACTGACTCTGACCGCTCCAGGCTGCGGCATGGGGGATATCCTGGTCGATGACGTGCGCGACAAGATCGAGCGCATCCCCACGGTACGCGAGGCGCGGGTCGAGCTGACGTTCGATCCGCCCTGGAACCAAAGCATGATGTCGGAAGCGGCTCGCCTGCAGACTGGGATGTACTGATGGGTTGGATCGACGCCGGACCGGCCGAAGCGCTGGCCGAGCAGGCGCCCCTCGAGGCCGATCTCGGCGGCCAACCGGTGCTGGTTGTGCGCTGCGGCGACGCCGTCTATGCGGTCGACGACGTCTGCACCCACGACGGAGAGCGCCTGGGCGGCGCCGAGGTCGAGTCCTGCCAGATCATCTGCCCCCGCCATGGCGCGCGCTTCTGCCTGCGCACGGGCGAGGCCCTGACGCCTCCGGCCTACGAACCGCTGCGGACCTATGCGGTGCGGATCGAGGCGAACCGTATCCTGATCGAGCAACCGGACTAATCGGGGCCGCCGCGCTCCCGACGGCGTTCGGCCGAGCTTGCGCCACGGCCACAATACACGATAATGCGTCAGCGACCACTCTCCGGGGGATCGGCATGCGCAGCAGAGTTGCGATCAGCGCCGGCGCGCTGTGTTGTCTCGTATTCGGCGCAGCACACGCCGTCAATCTCACCTGTGCCTCGGTTCCGCGCCTCTCGGCCGATCTCGCCGCTCGCCGGGTGAGCGCGCAGCGGCTGGTGCGCCTCTACGAGGCGCGCATTGCCCGGATCAATCCGAAAATCCATGCCGTCATCGCCCTGAATCCGCGCGCCATGGCCGAGGCGCGCGCCTCCGACGCGCGCCGCGCCGCCGGCCATCCTCTCGGTCCGCTCGATGGGATTCCGGTCCTGGTCAAGGACAACATCGACATCGCGGGACTGCCCACCACGGCCGGCTCGCTCGCGCTCGCGAAGAACATTCGCTCGGTCAGCGCCACGGTAATCCGCAACCTGCGCCGCGCCGGCGTGGTGATTCTCGGCCGGGCGAATCTCTCGGAATGGGCCAACATCCGCTCCGCCCACTCCGTCAGCGGCTGGAGCGCCGTCGGCGGCCTGACCCGCAATCCCTACATGCTCGATCGCACCGCCTGCGGCTCGAGCTCGGGCCCGGCCGCCGCCGTTGCGGCCGGCCTGGCGCCCGCCGCTATCGGCACCGAGACCGACGGCTCGATCAGCTGCCCCTCGTCGATGAACGGCGTGGTGGGCCTGAAGCCGACGGTCGGGCTGGTATCGCGCACCGGCATCGTCCCGATCAGCCGCACGCAGGACACCGCCGGTCCCATCACCCACACCGTGCGCGGCGCGGCCATGTTGCTGACCGCCATGGCCGGCTCGGACCCGGCCGATCCCGCCACCGCGCACGCCGACGCCCATCGGGGCAACTACGTCGCCGCACTCAATCCCCATGCCCTCGAGGGTGTGCGGCTCGGGATCGCGCAGTTCCTACTGAAGAATTTCTCGCCCAAGACGCTCGCGGTATTCCACCATGCGTTGGCGTTGCTGAGGGCCCAGGGCGCGGTGCTGGTCAAGGTCGACGACTATCACGTTGCGCCGCTCGAGAAGAACGAGAATCTGGTGCTGCTCACCGAGCTGAAAGTCGACATGAACGAGTACCTGGCCGGATCGCCCCCGGCGGTCAAGAGCCGCACGCTCGCCGGGCTGATCGCTTTCGATGACACGCACCCGCGCGAGATGCGCTGGTTCGGCCAGAGCTTGTTCCTCCAGGCCGAGCGCACCAAGGGGCTGGACGATCCGGCCTACATCCGCGCGCGCGCGACGAATCTGCGCCTGGCGGGACCGGATGGCATCGATCGACTGCTGGCGGAGCATCACGTCGCGGCACTGATCTCCCCGACACAGAATCCAGCCTCGGTGATCGACCTCGTGAACGGCGATGTCGGCATCCAAGGCGGCGACAGCACACTGCCGGCGGTCGCCGGTTACCCCTACATCACCGTGCCGATGGGCCAGGTCGAGGGCCTGCCGGTGGGCTTGTCGTTCATCGGACCCAAGTGGTCCGAGCCCCGGTTGCTCGGTTTCGCATATGCGTTCGAGCGGGCCGCGCGCGCCTTCAGTCCGCCGACTTACGCGCCCAACGTTCTGCAGTGGCGGCCGAGCCGAACGCGCTGCGGATACTGAGCCCGGGGCGGCTCAGCCGAGGTACGACTCGATCGCCTGGCGGCTCAGCCACGCCTCGAGGTGCGTCGCGTCCATGGGCTTGGCGATCAGAAAACCCTGATACTCGTCGCAACCCGTGGCGGCCAGCAGGTCCCGCTGCTGCGCGCTTTCCACGCCCTCGGCCACGACGCGCGCGCCGAGCGTTCGGGCGATGTCGATGATCGCCCGCGCGATCGCCGCGTCGCGCTCGTGCATCGTGATGCGGGCAACCAGGGATTTGTCGATCTTGATCGCCGCGAGCGGCAGCCGCATCAGCTGGCTTAAGTTGGAATACCCTGTGCCGAAATCGTCGATCACCACGCGCACGCCCGCGCGGCCGAGCTCGCTCAGACAACGCAGCGCGGCGTCCGCATCGCACATCACCGCGGACTCCGTGACCTCCACTTCCACCATCCGCGGATGCACGCCGTATCGTTGCAGGGTCTGCAGAATCCGCTGGTCCGTCTGGGGCGCACACAGCTGAATCGCGGATAGATTGATCGCCACCGGCAGCGGCGGCGCGCGCTCGCGCTGCCAGCGCATGATCTGCCGGCACGCCGCGTCGATCACCCAGTCGCCGAGCCGCACGATCAGTCCGCTCTCCTCGGCGATGGGGATGAACTCCCCGGGCGCGACCAGACCCCGCGTCGGGCACCGCCAACGGACCAGCGCCTCGACGCCGCACACACGCCCCGTGCACAGCGCCAGCTTCGGCTGATAATGCAGCTCGAACTCGCCGCGCTCGATCGCCGCGCGCAGCTCCCCCTCCAAACTCACCCGCCGCAGCGCCTCCTCGCGCATATGTGGCGCGAAGAATTGCGCCGTATGAAGCTTGCGGACCCGGGCCTCGTGCAGCGCGACGTCGGCGTTGGCGAGCAGCTCGGCGGCATCGTGGCCATGCTGTCCGCTGACCGCCAAGCCGATTCGAGCCGTCACGGCGACCAGGTGTCCGCCGATCTCGTGGCTGCGGCAGATCAATTCGGCCAGGCGCCGGGCCTCCTCGGCGAGTTGCGCCGAGGTGAGCCCGTTGCGCACGACCACGAAACGATCTGCGCCGAGGCGGCCGACCACGCCGCCGCCCGGCACGGAGCGGATCAGATCCGCCGCGACCCGTGCCAACACCGCTGTACCCACGTTGCCGCCAAAGGAGTCGACGATATCCTCCACCCCGGAGATGCCGATCGACATGACTCCGACGGGTGCCTCGCGCGCGGCGGGCGCGCTCTGCAGGTCCTCGAGCAATCCCCGCAACGCGCCCTCGTTGCACAGCCCCGTCAGGGGATCATGATTGTCGCCGCTCAACGCGGCCCCGCAGACGGCGCGCGTTCGCCCGACCTCGGTGCCCTCCTCGACCAGCCCCAGCAGCAGGTGAATCCGCTCCCAGCAGCCGACGACCGCAAGGGGCTCGACGGCCAGCAGCTCGACCACCGCGTCCGCGGCCTTGACGTCGGTCGGATCGGCGAGATAACCGCAGCAGCGATTGGCGAAGCGCCGCAGCATCGCGATGTCGCGCGGCGCGAGCGAGCCGGCGCGCAGGCCGGGATCGAGCCGTTCGGCGATGCGGACGACTACGGACGAAAGGCTCGTCAGGCCCAAAGCCCGCGCCGTGCGGACCAACCGGAGCAAATCGCGGCGCAAGCCGCGCGAGCTCGCCGACGCGTCACTGCGCAGGTCGTTCTCCGCCGAGCCACCCTGATCTGCAGAGGCGGCGCTCAGCGGGTCTTTCGCGCCGCGTTGAATCGACTGGCGGATGACCGTGTCCTTCATTCGAATCGTTGCCAACCGTGAGCGGATGTCGAAACAAAGGTCATAACGCGCATGATTTCACCCATCTCATCGTATTCTCTGAGTTCGATGACCGGTTTGCCGCGCTCGCGCGACAGCGCCAGCGCGAACAGCGCCTCGAAGAACCACACTCGCGCACCGTCGGTCCATGCCCGCCAGATCGAATCGCGCCGCTCGACGGCGCGGCTGAGCAGGCGCAGCGGACTCGACAGCGCCGTGGCTGAAGCCACGCGCGTCAGGCCTGGAGGAACTACCTGCCGGGATTCGATCAGCGACTCGAGCAGATCGCCCACTCGCCCCGGATGCTGAATCGTTCGCAACCGTTCGGTTTGCATGATCTTGCACCACTGCCACGGTGCGACATGCGTCGTACGCGCGCAGAGCGAATCAGGGAGGGCGGAGCCAGGGCCCGGGAGAGCTGTGGCGCGGGATTGCGGCGGCCAGCGCGAATGCGCCCACGACGGGCGCACGAGCTTCGGGTACGCCCAAGTTATTTATGTTATCTGGTTTTAGTGATCGAACTGTGCGCCGCGTCACGGTCCCGGGTGCCGAGCGCATTGATCGACTCCAGCGCCGCGAGCACCTCCGCGGCGCTGTCGAGCAGGCGCACGCGCCGCGCGCGGGCCGCGGCGCGCAGCCGCTCGAAGGCCTCGCGGCGATTCAACCGGAAGCGCTCCATCAAGACGCCGCAGGCGGTGCTGATCGTCCGGGCATCGTACAAGGCCTGCGTGAGCTTGAGCACACGCTCCTGCGATTCGCGCAGCTCGGCATGGCGCGCCATCGCCGTGATGATCGCCGGGAGGCAATCC
>JAJZZR010000039.1 GCA_021797465.1 Pseudomonadota bacterium
GGTGAGCATGTGCGATACGACCCCACCCTGGGTCTTGACGCCCGGGCTGCCCGCCTCGCCGGCGAAGTGGATCGGCACGTGCAGGCGGATCGGCTCGTTCTCCGTCACCCGCTGCAGATCGACGTGGACGATCTGATTTTTCGCCGGATGCATCTGCACATCCTTGACGATGGCCTCCTGCGTCCGCTCGCCGATCTTGAGCTGAACGATCGAAGAGTAAAAGCGCTCGTCGGCCACGACCGTGAGCAACTTGTGATGCTCGAGCGCGAGGGACTCCGCCTCCGCGTGACCACCGTACAGAATCGCCGGAACCTTGTTCGTGTGACGCAGGCGGCGGCTCGCACCTTTGCCTTGCGCCTCGCGCGGCTCGGCGCTGAAGCTGAATGCAATACGCATGATGTTCTCCAATCTACACTGACAACGCGCCGCGACCCGCGACCAGGCCGCAGCGCACCAAGAAACTCAGCAAACCCCTTCAATCGACATACAGCGAGGACACCGACTCCTCGTCGCGGATGCGGCGGATGGTCTCCGCCAGCAGCGCCGCCACCGACAACTGGCGGATGCGCTTGCACGCGCTCGCCGCCTGCGACAGCGGAATGGTGTCGGTCACCACCAGCTCGTCGAGCACCGAGTCCGAAATGCGGCTCACAGCATCGCCGGAGAGCACCGGGTGAGTGATGTATGCCACCACTTTCTGCGCACCCTCCTCCTTCAGCGCCTGGGCCGCGTGACACAGCGTCCCCGCGGTGTCGATCATGTCATCGACGAGCACGCACACCTTGCCGTCGATGTCACCGATGATGTTCATCACCTTCGACTCGTTCGGCCGCGGCCGGCGCTTGTCGATGATCGCCAGGTCCGCGTCGTCGAGCCGCTTGGCGAAGGCGCGCGCGCGCACCACGCCACCCACGTCCGGCGAAACGATCACCACGTTCTTGTACGCCTGCCTCCACGCGTCGCCGAGCAGCACCGGCGAGGCATACACGTTGTCCACCGGGATGTCGAAGAAGCCCTGGATCTGGTCGGCGTGCAGGTCGACCGTCAGCATCCGGTTGACTCCCGCGATCGACAGCATGTTCGCGACCAGTCGCGCGGTGATCGCCGAGCGCGTGGCGCGCGGCCGGCGATCCTGGCGCGAATAGCCGAAATACGGCACCACCGCGGTGATGCGGGCCGCCGAGGCGCGCCGGCAGGCATCCACCATGACCAGCAGCTCCATCAGCGTATCGTTGCTCGGCGGGCAGGTCGGCTGCACGATAAACACGTCGCGGCCCCGCACGTTCTCCATCAACTCGACGTTGATCTCCCCATCGCTGAAGCGGCCGACGTACGCCCGCCCGAGCCGCGTCTGCAGATGACGCGCGATGTCCGCCGCGAGATCCGGATTGGCATTGCCGGTGAACAATGCCGGCAAGTCGTTCGTGCTCATGACTGCGCTAGGTCATCCGTTATTGGCGGCGAGCAAGATGCCGCCGCCCAGATCGATTTGGCTGGGGTGGAAGGATTCGAACCTCCGAATGGCGGGATCAAAACCCGCTGCCTTACCTCTTGGCTACACCCCAAAATCGTCACTCCGATCCCATCGTACCGCCCACGCCGGCTCCGTGGCACCGGCGGGAACTCCGGGCCAACAGTGTCGCGAGCCCGCCTTGACCCGACATCGCGGCCGCCATCGCACCGATTCCATCGTGACGGGCCCGGCCATAGCTATGTTGGAAGAAGCGCGCGCAGCGGGGAAACATTCAATCCCCGCGCCACGAAGCTCCGCCACTGGTCCGGCACGCGGGCGGCAATGCACTCTGCCTCGCTGGAGGTTGCCGCAGGCGCGAAAACGCACGATCCGGTTCCCGTCAGGCGCCCCGGCGCGTGCTGTGCCAGCCAGTCGAGCGCCTCGGCCACCTCGGGCCATCGTGCGCGCACCACTGGCTCGCAATCGTTGCGTCCGCCGGCATCGAGAAAGTCGCGTATTGTGATGAGGGGGGTATTTCGTGTCAATTCAGGGCTCTGGAACACGTCGCGCGTCGACACGCTCACGCCGGGCCGGACGATCACATACCATCTTTCGGGCAACGCAACGGCTTCGAGCCGCTCCCCCACACCTTCCGCCCAGGCCGAAAAACCTTTAACGAATACAGGCACATCCGCCCCGAGCGGGAGCCCGATTCGGGCCAAATCTTCGACGCCGAGTCCGCATTTCCACAGGTGATTCAACGCGAGCAGCACCGTGGCCGCGTCGGTACTGCCGCCACCGAGTCCGCCGCCCATCGGAATCCGCTTTTGCACCCGGATCGACGCGCCCCGTTCCGAACCAGTGGCCGCCTGCAATGCTCGGGCCGCTCGCACTGTCAGATCCGTATCCGGATCTAATTCTGCCGGGCCTTCGGGCCGCTCGATCCGGCCGTCGTCGCGCACCACTATTCCCACCGTGTCGCACAGATCGATGAGCTGAAACAGCGTCTGCAGCTCGTGGTACCCGTCGGGTCGCCGGCCGGTCACGTGCAGAAACAGATTGAGCTTGGCCGGCGCCGGCCAGAGGCTCTCATCAGGCCTCATTGCAGATGCCATACATCCACCACCATTCGCAGCCGCACGCCGGCGCGCCGTACCGTCAGGAGCCGCGGCAGCCAGTCGGCGCCGACCGGCTGGTAGGCGTGATACAGAATCGACCAACCCGCCTGATGCAGGCTCGCAAGCCGCTGCGCCTTATCGATCGATACGTCGGCCGGCAGCGCCGGATCAGGCACTCCGAGGACCCAATAGCGCAAGCTCGCCAGCGGCGGGTCGAATCCGAGCTGGCGCTCGAGGACTGCGCGGGCTGCGGCATTGCCCAGATGTCGTCCACGCGAGGTAATGACGGCCAGATGGCCGTCATCATCGCTCACCTGAGCCGCGTCGGCGCCGAGCGGCCCACTGAGCGTCATACGCGTGCGCGTACCGTGCTGGATCCAGAGAATATCGGCGTTGAAGCCCTGATCGCCGACCGCCACGGCCACGCGTCCCGTCAGGCGGAACCGGTCGAGGGACTGCAGAAGCGGTCGCCGGACGTGCCACGCGGTAATCGGCGCCGGCGGCACGGACACGGTTTGGCAGGCGCTCAGAGCCAGGGCGGCGAGCACGGCGCAGGCGGACCAGAGGCGCCGCCGGATCACAGCAAGGGATGGCATATTCCGCGGCACTATATCGCACGCTGGCGGGAACACCTGCCGCCTTGTGGGGCCGGCGGCGATCCCGGAGAATGCCGCGCCCCGTTCAGGCTCGAATTATGAAGGACTCCATCCGACAGCACCTCGAGAAGCTCGCCGACCGGTACGAGGAGGTCGGTCGACTGCTCGCCTCGCCCGATCTCGAGGGTGGCTCGGCTGAATTCCGCGATCTGTCGGTCGAGTACGCGCGATTGCAGCCCTTGGCCGAGCGACTGCGCGCCTATCGCACGTTCGAGCGCGACCTTGCGGCTGCGCGGGAGATGCTCGAAGACGACGACTTGGCCATGCGCGCACTCGGCGCAGAGGAGCAAGTTCGCCTAACGGCGGCGATGAGCGCCGCCGAGGATGGGCTCCATGCACTCCTGCTGCCCCAGGACCCGAACGACCAGCGCAACATCTTCCTGGAAATCCGCGCCGGCACCGGCGGCGACGAGGCCGCGCTGTTCGCGGGGGATCTGTTCCGCATGTACACCCGCTATGCCGAGTCGAAGGGCTTCGGGGTGGAAATCCTGAGCGAAAGTCCGGGCGAGCACGGCGGCTACAAGGAGATCATCAGCCGCATCGTCGGCCGGGGCGCGTTCTCGCGCCTGAAGTTTGAATCCGGGGTTCATCGGGTCCAGCGTGTACCGACCACCGAAGCGCAGGGCCGCATCCACACCTCTACATGCACCGTGGCCATCCTGCCCGAGCTCGATCAGATCGCCGACGTCACGCTCAACCCGGCGGACCTGCGCATCGATACCTACCGCTCCTCCGGGGCCGGCGGCCAACACGTCAACAAGACCGACTCGGCGGTGCGCATCACGCACTTGCCCACTGGCATCGTCGTGGAATGCCAGGACGAGCGCTCGCAGCACAAGAACCGTGCGCGGGCCATGTCGCTGCTGCAGGCGCGGCTGCTGGCCGCCGAGCAGGAGAAGCAGCAAAGCGCCCAGGCGCGCTCACGGCGCCTGCAGGTCGGCACCGGCGATCGCTCCGAGCGCATTCGTACCTACAACTTTCCGCAGGGCCGGCTCACCGATCATCGCATCAACCTGACGCTGTACAAGCTGCCGCAGGTCATGAGCGGCGAGCTCGACGAGCTGCTCGATGCGCTCGCCCACGAGCACCAGGCGGAGCTGCTGGCCGAAATCGAGGCCTGATCGGGCGCGCGCCAGCGCGCCCGATCAGGCGGCCCGTCAGGGCAAGGAAAGCCTCAAGAAGCCGCGGCGAGGCGCCGCGCGGACACGATCACCACGTCCTCCAGGGGCGCGTCCTGGTAGCCCTCGCGCCGGCCGGTCTTGACGGCGGCAATCTTGTCGACGACCTCCATGCCGTCGGTCACCCGGCCGAATACCGCGTAACCGAAATCCCGCGCGCTGTGATCGAGAAAGGCATTGTCGGCGAGATTCACGAAGAACTGCGAGGTCGCGCTGTCCACCACGCCGGTGCGCGCCATCGAGAGCGTGCCGCGCAGGTTCTTCAGCCCGTTTTTCGCCTCGTTGCGGATCGCGGCGCGCGTCTGCTTGCTGTGGAATTTCTGGTCGAGCCCGCCGCCCTGGATCACGAAGCCCGGCACAATTCGATGAAAAATCGTGCCGTCGAAGAATTCCGCATCCACATAGGCGAGAAAGTTCTCCACCGTCACCGGCGCCTCGTCCGGAGACAGCTCGACAGTGAAGGTACCGTGGGTCGTCTCGAATCGAATCAGCGAATTTCCGGCCATTGGCCCTCCGTCACACGCTCATGCCCCGCCAGATCGCGGTGGGTGCGCACTGTAACAAAGCCCCGGGCCCTTAGCGCGCCGGCGACCTGAGACCCCTGCTCGGCGCCATGTTCCAGCAGCAGCCATCCGCCCCCTTCCAGGAATCGCGGTGCCTCGTCGACGATCTCACGCAGGCAGGCGAGAGCATCGGGCCCCGGGGTAAGGGCCCGCCGCGGCTCGTGCGCCAGCGCCGCGAGCGCCGCATCGTCCGCGGCCACATATGGCGGATTGCTCACCACCAGATCGAACCGCCGCGCAGGCAGTGCCGCGAACCAGCTGCCCTGCGCGAATGCCACGCGCTCGAGACCGAGCGCAACGGCGTTGGCGCGCGCCACCGCCAGCGCCTCGCTCGAGATGTCCGTCGCACTGACCCGCCAGCGCGGGCGCTCATGCGCAAGCGCCAAAGCAATGGCCCCCGAGCCGGTGCCGAGATCGACGGCGCTTCCGCGAGCCTCGGGCCGCAGGGCCAGCGCGCGCTCCACGAGCAGCTCGGTCTCGGGTCGGGGCACGAGCACGGCGGAATTGACTGTGAGCTCGAGAGTCCAGAATGCCTTGCGCTCGAGCAGATACGCCACAGGCTCCCCGGCTGCCCGGCGTGCAATCAGGGCTCTGAATCGCCGCGCGGCCGGTTCCTGCGCCGGCTGCTCCGGGTGCGAATGCACGCAGGTTCGCGAGATCCGCAGCGCATGCGCGAGAAGCAACTGCGCATCGAGCTCCGGCGTCGCATCCGGCTCGGACGCGAGCACCTCTTGCAGGCGCCGCACACCCTCGGCGAGCAGCGTCCCGAGAGTATCTCGCGCAGACTGGATGGCGGCTCGAGTCATGAGACAGTTATCATTTACCGATGT
Source organism: Pseudomonadota bacterium (assembly GCA_021797465.1). Taxonomy (GTDB): domain Bacteria; phylum Pseudomonadota; class Gammaproteobacteria; order Steroidobacterales; family Steroidobacteraceae; genus 13-2-20CM-66-19. The sequence continues at coordinate 5,799 of JAJZZR010000039.1, forward strand.
CCATCACGATTTACCCCCCGGCGCGCCCCCGTACCTTCGCGGAGCTGCTCGATGCCAGCCTGAAGATCTTCCGGGTGTCGCTGCCGAAGTGCATGCCGTATGCCACGATCGCCATCCTGTTCGGGGAGCTCTCCACCCTCTACGACCTCGCGCGCGGCCAGCTGCTCACGCCGCGCAGCGCCATGGATGACCCGGTGTGGCTCACCCTCTATTGCGGCGGCTCCGTGCTGTTTTTCGTCATCTGGATGGCCTTGCTGCTGCGCCAGTCCGCCGTGGCCGCCGGCCGACCGGCCGGCTCGCGGGATCTGCTCGACGCGCTCAGGCAGGCCCCGGCCATCGTGGCTATCTCTCTGATCGCGAGCATCACGGTGGCGGTGCTCATCGTCCCGCCGCTCACGCTCGCCGAGCCCTACCGCTCGATCGCCTTCGGCGCAATGCTGGTGCCGGCGATTTATCTGTCCGTCGCGCTGTCCCTCGCCCTGCCGACCCGCATGCTCACCGGCAAAGGGGTGCTGCAGAGCCTGCTCTATAGCCTGCGCCTGATTCGCGGCAACTGGTGGCGAGCCGCCGTGATGTACATCGTCGCCGCCGCGATCATCGCGGCGGTCTCCCTGTTCGTCGCGGTCATGGCGGCGATGGTCTTGCCCAATCCGAGTCATGCCGACGCCGCCGCCCGGGCAATGCTGGTCGCAGTGGCACTGGCCGTTGCCGCGATGGGACTCAACTTCTACACGGCCATCCTGCTGAGCGTATTCGGCGACCTCGAAGTGCGGCGCGCGGGTCATACCGGTTGAGCCGGCGGCGAAATCCGCCGGTTCAGGCCGTATAGCCCAGGATCGGCGCGAGCCACTTCTCGGCCTCCGCGACACTCATGCCCTTGCGGCGGGCGTAATCCTCCACCTGGTCGCGATCGATCTTACCCACCGCGAAATAATGCGCCTCGGGATGAGCCAGATACCAGCCGCTGACCGCGGCGGTCGGATACATCGCGAAGCTCTCGGTGAGCCGAATGCCCGCGCGGCGTTCAACATCGAGCAGCCGCCAGAGCTTGGCTTTCTCGGTGTGATCGGGGCACGCCGGGTAGCCCGGCGCCGGGCGGATACCGCGGTAGCTCTCGCGGATCAGTTCCTCGTTGGTCATCTCCTCATCGCCCGCGTACCCCCACAGCTCGCGCCGCACCCGCTCATGGAAGTGCTCGGCGGCGGCCTCGGCCAGCCGGTCGGCGAGCGCCTTGAGGATGATCGCGGAGTAATCATCGTGCGCGCGCTCGAACCGCTCGACATGTGCCTCGATGCCCAGACCGGCCGTGACCGCGAAGGCGCCGATGTAATCACGCACGCCGCTGGATTTCGGCGCGATGTAATCGGCGAGCGAATCGTGCGCTTGACCCTGCGGCTTGTCTTTCTGCTGGCGAAGGAACGAGAGCGTCGCGACCGGCTGGCCGCGCCGCTCATCGGCATATACTTCCACGTCATCGCCGACCGAGTTCGCCGGGAACAACCCGATGACCGCCTGCGCGGTCAGCCATCGCTCGCTCACGATCCGCTCGAGCATGGCGCGGGCATCGGCATACAGGTTGCTCGCCGCCTCGCCCACCACCGGATCGGTCAGAATATCGGGAAATTTTCCCCTGAATTCCCAGGCATTGAAAAACGGCATCCAGTCGACATAACCGAGCAGCTCGGTCAGCGGATAAGTCGTGAAGGCCTGCACGCCCGGCGAGCGCGGCACGGGCGCCGCATAGCTCGCCCAGTCGATCCGCCGGCGGTTGGCGCGCGCCTCGGAGAGCTTCAACGCCGGCGCCTTCACCTTGCGCCCGGCATGCTGCTCGCGCCGGCGCTCGTGCTCGGCGTTGACCTTGTCGATGAACGCCGCGCGCGCCTCCGGGCTGGTGAGCGTCTGGCATACGCTGACCGAGCGCGAGGCATCTTTCACGTACACGACCGCCGCGCGGTATTGGGGCGCGATCTTGACCGAGGTATGCGCCGGCGAGGTGGTCGCCCCGCCGATCAGCAGCGGCACCGTGAATTTCTGCCGCTGCATCTCGTGCGCCACGTGCACCATCTCATCGAGCGACGGGGTGATCAGGCCCGACAGGCCGATGAAATCGGCATTTTCGCGGCGCGCGGTCTCCAGGATCCGCTCGCACGGCACCATCACCCCGAGATCGATCACCTCGAAATTGTTGCACTGCAGCACCACGCCGACGATGTTCTTGCCGATGTCGTGCACGTCGCCCTTGACCGTCGCCATCACGACCCGGCCGTTCGAGCGCCTCGCCCCCGCCTCCTTGCTCTGCTCGATGTACGGCACCAGATGCGCCACCGCGCGCTTCATCACGCGGGCGCTCTTGACCACCTGCGGCAGGAACATCTTGCCGGCCCCGAACAAGTCGCCCACGGTGTTCATGCCGTCCATCAGCGGCCCCTCGATCACCTGCAGCGGGTGCGGGAAGGTGAGGCGCGCCTCCTCGGTATCCTCGACGATGAAGTCGTCGATACCCTTGATCAGCGCATGCTCCAGGCGCTTCGCGACCGGGAGCTTGCGCCACTCGAGGTCGTCCTTGCGCTTCACGCCGCCGCCCGATTTGAAGCGCTCGGCGATGGCGAGCAGCCGCTCGGTCGCGTCCGCCCGCCGGTTGAGGATCACATCCTCGACGATCTCACGCAGCTGCGGATCGATCTGTTCGTAGATCGCGAGCTGGCCGGCATTGACGATGCCCATGTCCATTCCGGCCTTGATGGCGTGATAGAGAAACACCGAGTGCATCGCTTCGCGCACCGCGTCGTTGCCGCGGAATGAAAAGCTGACGTTGCTCACGCCTCCACTCACCAGCGCGTGCGGCAGCCGCTCCTTGATCAGGCGGGTCGCCTCGATGAACGCCACCGCGTAACCGTTGTGCTCCTCGATGCCGGTGGCCACCGCGAAGACATTGGGATCGAAAATGATGTCCTCGGGCGGGAAGCCGACGCGCTCGATGAGCAGCCGGTACGCGCGTCCGCAGATCGCCACACGGCGCTCGACCGTGTCGGCCTGACCCTGCTCATCGAATGCCATGACCACGACCGCAGCGCCGTAGCGGCGCACCTCGCGGGCATGCTCGAGAAAAATCTCCTCGCCCTCCTTGAGACTGATGGAATTGACGATACCCTTGCCCTGCAGGCACTTCAGTCCCGCTTCGATCACCGTCCACTTCGATGAATCGAGCATGACGGGTACCCGCGCGATGTCGGGCTCGGCCGCGATCAGATTGACGAAGCGCGCCATGGCCGCCTCGGAATCGAGCATGCCCTCGTCCATGTTGATATCGATGATCTGCGCGCCGTTGATCACCTGCTGGCGCGCCACTTCCAGCGCCGCGCCATAGTCACCTGCCTCAATGAGCTTGCGAAATCTGGCCGAGCCGGTGACGTTGGTGCGCTCGCCGACGTTGACGAACAGCGTCTGCGCGTCGATGTCCAGCGGCTCCAGGCCCGCCAGACGGCACTTGCGGGCGACGACGCTCACGACGCGCGGACGGTGCGCGCTCACGGCCTGGCGAATCAGCCGGATGTGCTCCGGCGTGGTGCCGCAGCAGCCTCCGACGATGTTGACGAGTCCGGCCGCGGCGTATTCGCCGATGATCTCGGCGGTCTCCTCGGCCTGCTCGTCGTACTCGCCGAAGGCATTCGGCAATCCAGCATTGGGGTAAGCGCACACACGAGCATCGCTGATGCGGCCAAGCTCCTCGATGTAGGGACGCAGCTGCCGGCCACCGAGCGCGCAATTGAATCCGACGGCGAGCGGCCGTGCGTGGCGGATCGAGTTCCAGAACGCCTCGGCGGTCTGGCCCGAAAGAATCCGGCCCGAAGCGTCGGTGATGGTGCCGGAGATGATGATCGGCACTTCGCTCCCGCTCTGCTCGAGCAGCCCCAGGAGGGCGTAGATGGCCGCCTTGGCGTTGAGCGTGTCGATCACTGTTTCGATCAGCAGCAAATCGGCTCCGCCGGCGAGCAGCGCCCGCGCCGATTCCGCGTAGGTTGCGGTCAGCTCGTCAAACGTGACGCTACGGAAGCCCGGATCGTTGACGTCCGGGGACAACGAGGTCATGCGGCTCGTCGGACCGAGCGCGCCAGCCACGAACGCCGGCCGGCCGGCCTGTGCGGCGAATGAGTCGGCGACCTCGCGCGCCAGGCGCGCCGCCCGATAGTTCAGCTCCGGCACCAGAGCCTGGGCGCCGTAGTCGGCCTGGGAAATCGCGTTGGAGTTGAATGTGTTCGTCTCGATGATGTCCGCGCCGGCCTCGAGATAGGCGCGATGGATACCGGCGATGATTTTGGGCTGGGTGAGCGTGAGAATGTCGTTGTTGCCCTTGAGGTCGCGGCCGTGGGCGGCGAAGCGCTCGGTGCGGAACGCCGCCTCATCGAGCCGATGACGCTGCACCATGGTGCCCATGGCTCCGTCGAGCAGCACTACACGCTCGTCCAGCAGATGCCGCAGACGGCGAATGCGCTCGCTGCGCGCAGCCTCATCGGGAGGCTCTATTTCGAACGGCGTGGCTGCGAGCGCCTCGGGCGCTCCGCGCGGTGTCTGCGCGGGATCATGCTCGTGCAGTCCCGCGGGGCATGCGGCGTGCTCGACTCGGTTCATTGCACGTCTCCGGCGGCTTGCGCGAGCCTGACGGCCAGAGCTTGCGCGTCGGGGCGCAACCCCAGCGTGTGGCAGATGGCATAGGTGAGCTCGGCGCGGTTCAACGTGTAGAAATGAAAATCGCACACGCCGTGGCGCTCGAGGGTCTTGACCTGCTCGATCGCCACGCTGGCGGCGATCAGGCGGCGCGTTTCCGGATCGTCCTCCAGGCCGGCGAATCGGTCCGCGAGCCACTGAGGGATGCGCGTGCGGCAGCGTTCGGCGATGCGCCGGACTCGCTCGAAGCGGGTGATCGGCAGAATCCCGGGCACGATGGGCGCGCGGATCCCGACGGCGGCACATTGGTCGCGAAAACGCAGAAACGCATCGGTGTCGAAGAAAAATTGTGTGATGGCGCGCGAGGCGCCCGCATCCAGCTTGCGCTTGAGATTGTCCAGATCAAACTGGGGCGATGGCGCCGCCGGGTGGGTCTCGGGATAGGCCGCAACGGAAATCTCGAAGTCCGCCACGCCGCGCAGCCCGGCCACCAGATCGGCCGCATAGGCGAAGCCGTCCGGATGCGGCTCGTAGCGCACCGCGCCCTGCGGCGGATCGCCGCGCAGCGCGACGATATGACGGATGCCCTGCTGCCAGTACTTGCGAGCGATATCGAGTACTTCCCCGCGGCTGGCCCCGACGCACGTCAGGTGCGGCGCTCCGGTGAGCGAAGTCTGCGACTGAATGCGGCTGACGACTTCGTGCGTGCGTACGCGCGTCGAGCCATCCGCGCCGTACGTGACGGAGACGAACTTCGGCGCCAGCGGCCGCAGGCGCTCCACCGAGCGCCACAGCGTTGCCTCCATGGCAGCATCGCCCGGCGGAAAGAACTCGAAAGAAACGTTGATCATGCCATTTCCCTCATCAGAATCGCCACGCAGACCCGCTGCGGGCGCGCGCGGCGTCAACTCGCTCGACCCATCGCCAGACTCTGCTGCACCGGAACGGCGGTTGCGGCCAGAACATGCTGGCCGTCGGCCTCGATCGGGCGGATGCGCCGGCACTCGAGTCCCGCCGCGGCGAGCCGTCGGCGCAACCGGGCAATCGGGTGCTCGATGACTCGAGCGGACCCAGCCAGCGCCGCCGAGTCGTAGCGCTCGAACAGCCACAGCCTCCCGCCGACCGGCAGGAGGGCGCGCGCAGCACCCAGCAGCGCCTCGGGCACGCCGCCAGCGCGCGTAATCTGATCGACCACCACCGCATCGAACGGCTGTCCCATGCGCGCCAGGTCGCGCGGAGTCAGCGTCTCACCGCCGGCCTGAGCGATTCGGCACATCCGCTGCTCACGCTCGGCGGCGGCCCGGACCGCCTGCGCCACGCGCCGGGAATACACCAGGACCGCGCAATGGCCGCTCTGGCCGGCCGCCTCGAGCAGCTGTGGGTGCTCCAGGCCCACGAACAGCACGCTCGCCGGCCGGGGGGTCATTTCGGCCTCGAGAACCGCGCACAGCTCGCGCCCGAGACGGGACGCGGCCACGGCGCCCGCGCCGGCGATGCCCTGCGACCGAGCACGCTGCCGATCGCGCACGAGCGATGAATCCGATCGGTCGAGCTGTCCGAGCAGCCCCTGCGCAAAGCCGGCCGCCGGCGTGCCGCGCGCCACGCGGTAATGCACCCACTGGCCCTGGCGAACCCGCTCGACGAGCCCGGCTTCGGTCAGGATCCGCAGATGCCTGGACACACGCGGCTCGCTCTGGCCGAGCGCCTCCGCCAAGTCGGTCACACTGAGATCCTGGCCGGCGCACAACGCCAGCAAGCGCAGGCGCGTGGGCTCCGCGATAGCACGCAGCCAGCACAAGAGCTCTCGGGATTCGGTCACTTGTAATTCAATAATTGCAGATATCTTTAATTGTAGTTTACGCCATCCGTTCACTCGTGTAAACAATATTTAAATCAATGCGTTAAACAGCAACCTGCCGGCAACGCGGGCGACCCGAACGGCTCAGTGAATCAGTGCGGGAGCCTCGCTGGTACCCGGATGGGTGAACAGCGCATCGACGGCCTGCGCATCGAACCGGTACGGTCGGCCGCAGAACTCGCATGTGACGGTCACAGCGCCCTCCTCAGCGAGGATGCTTCGAACTTCCTGCGCCCCGAGGGCACGCAGCAGCGAGGTCACCCGACCCTCACCGCAACGGCACTCGAAGACGACCGGACTGGCGCGGAACAATCGCACGTCATAGGCCGCCAACAGGCCGGAGAGCAACGGCTCAACCGGCTGCTCGAGCAGTGTCGCCGGCCCCAGGCGCGCCACGGCCCGCTGCGCCGCGGGCCACGCAGTGCACGCCAGGTCGCGATCGGTACCGGGCAATTTCTGGATCAGCAGCCCGGCGCAGCGTCCCGCCTCACCCGCCAGACGCACGCGCGTCGGCAGCTGCTCGGACGCGTTGAAATAGTCCTCCAGCGACTCGGCGAGCGACGCGCCCGCGAGCGGCACGATGCCCTGATATCGCAGGTTGCGCTCGTCCGCCTCGACGGTGACCGTGAAACGCCCTCCGTCGCCCGTCAGCGCCCGGAATGCCTCGCCGCGGACAAGCTCGCCAGAAATCTTCGCCGCGAGCGCTTCGTCGTAGTGCGCGACGGCGCGCACACCAAATTGATGCGTGCATTGGGCCACCATCAGGCGGACCGCGCCCTCGCCGTTCAGCTGCAAGGTCAGCCGGCCTTGGAACTTCAGCGTCGCAGCCAGCAGGACCGACGCGGCCACCGCCTCGCCCAGCAGCGTCCTCACCGCGGGCGGGTATTCACTATTGGCGCACAGCTCACGCCAAGCCTCGCCCAGGCGGACCCATTGACCGCGCACGGACTGGTTCTCGACGATGAAACGGCGGACCGCATCGTAACCGGAATCGGCATTCATGCACCCAGGATGGGGCATCCGCCCCGGCGACTCAACCCGGGAGCTTCTCTTTCAGCAGAGCGTTGAGCTGAGCCGGATTCGCCTTGCCCCGTGTCGCCTTCATCACCTGACCGACGAAGAAACCGAACAGCTTGTCCTTCCCGGCGCGGAATTCGGCGAGCTGATCCGGGTGCTGGGCCATCACCTCTGCAATCGCGCGCTCGATCGCTCCGGTGTCGGTGATCTGCCGCAGCCCCTTCGCAGCGATGACGGCATCGGCGCTTTCCCCGCTCGCCCACATCGCCTCGAACACTTCCTTGGCGATCTTGCCGGAAATCGTTTCATCCGCGATGCGGGCCAAAAGCCCGGCCAGGCGCTCGGCGGGAAGCTTGCCGGCACTGATCTCGAGTCCCTCCTTGTGCAGCGCCGCGGCGAACTCGCCCATGATCCAGTTCGCCGCCAGCTTCGGCTGCCCCGGCACCCCGCGGGTGACCGCTTCGTAATAATCGGCCAGTTCGCGGCTGGCGGTCAGCACGCCGGCATCGTAATCCGACAGGCCATACTGCGCGCTGAAGCGCGCAGCCTTCGGGTCGGGCAGCTCGGGTAGCTCGGCGCGCACGGACTCGACATACGCGGCATCGAGCTCGAGCGGCAGCAGATCCGGATCGGGGAAGTAACGGTAATCGTTGGCCTCCTCCTTCGAGCGCATCGAGCGCGTCTCGCCCCTGTCCGGATCGAACAGGCGCGTTTCCTGGATCACCTTGCCGCCGGACTCGATCAGCTCGATCTGACGGGCGACCTCGTACAGGATCGCCTTCTCCACGTAGCGGAACGAATTGACGTTCTTGATTTCGGCGCGGGTGCCGAACTTCTCCGCACCCGCCGGTCGCACCGAGACATTGGCGTCGCAGCGGAACGAGCCCTCCTGCATGTTGCCGTCACAGATCTCGAGATAGCGTACCAGCGTGTGCACCTTCTTCATGTAGGCGACGGCCTCCTTGGCCGAGCGCATCTCGGGCTCGGACACGATCTCCAGCAGCGGCGTCCCGGCGCGATTCAAATCGATACCGGTCAGGCCCGCGAGGCCCTCATGCAGCGACTTGCCCGCATCTTCCTCCAGGTGCGCACGCGTCACTGCGATGCGCTTGCGCGAGCCGTCCTCCAGCACGATGTCGAGGGTTCCGCCGGCCACGATCGGCAGCTCGTACTGGCTGATCTGGTAGCCCTTCGGCAGGTCCGGGTAGAAGTAGTTCTTGCGCGCGAATACCGACTGCTGCGCGATTCGCGCGCCGATGGCGAGCCCGAAGCGCACCGCCATGCGCACCGCCTCGGCGTTGAGCACGGGCAGCACGCCGGGATAGCCGAGATCGACCAGGCAGGCCTGCGTGTTGGGCGCCGCGCCATAGGCGGTGGGCGCGCCGGAGAAGATCTTCGAGCGCGTGGCCAGCTGCGCGTGGATCTCCAGCCCGATCACGGTTTCCCAGGCGTCGCTCGGCTCCGTCGCCGCACCCTTTGAGACCCGCGTTCCCTGCTGGGTGTTCATCGGCAATCCCCCTCGGGCCGACTGCCGGCGTCCACCGCACTCGTTCCGCAGGAGCCTGTCATGCGCAGCGCTCCGGAACACGCGTATGCCAGTCCGTCTCGCGCTGGAAGCGGTGGGCCGCATGCAGCAGACGCTGCTCGGCGAAGTGCGGCCCAATGATCTGCAGACCCGCGGGCAGTCCGTCGACGAAGCCGCACGGCACCGACATCGCCGGCAGACCGGCGAGGTTCGCGCTGATGGTGTAGATATCGTTCAGATACATGGTGATCGGATCGGCGCTCTTGGCGCCGAGAGCAAATGCCGCGGTGGGCGTTGTCGGCCCCATCAGCAAGTCGACCTCGGCGAAGGCGCGCTCGAAATCCCCCGCGATCAGCCGGCGCACGCGCTGCGCTTTGAGATAATAGGCGTCATAGTAGCCGGCCGAGAGCACGTACGTGCCGGTCATGATCCGCCGCTTGACCTCGGCCCCGAAGCCCTCCGAGCGGGAGCGCTTGTACAGATCCGCCAGGTCGCGTGGGGCGCTGCACCGATGACCGAAGCGCACACCATCGTAGCGGGCGAGGTTGGACGAACATTCCGCCGGCGCCACCAC